>JABMPZ010000095.1 GCA_013203565.1 Parcubacteria group bacterium
ACATTACCAGCCATTACTAATTTTGAGTTTGTGGCTTTTGCTAATTTAATAGCCCAGTTTACTCCTTTTGGATCCATGAATTTTCCTTGTTTGTTTTTTGCTTTACTTAGACGGCCGAGCCATAAAAGATAATCCTGTTTCTTATTATTAAACTTATATATTTTAGTATCTACTCCTAAATGCACTACTTTATGGATTTTACTTTTTTTAGCTAAGTTGGCAGCAGCATCTGAATTACAAACTATTTTTGATTTTGGGAAAAGAGATAAAACATTATCTAATTCTTTTGTAATAGGTAAGTGTAAGGTAGTAACCATTGGAGTTTTAATTTTAGCCAATAGATTAATAAACTCTGGTTTTGAGTGGTTGTGGATAATATCAAACTTATCTGCTATTTGTTCAGCCATTCTTGTTTGGGTTACTAAAAAAGATGTCCATGCATAAAAAGGGTTTTCATATTTACCCATCATACTATAGAACCCTTTTTCAATCACTGGGATGATTTTAAGACCAGGGATTTTACTGTCAGCTGTGCCTAGTATAGTGATTTTATGCCCCTTTTTACGAAGCCCAGAAACCAAATCAAAAATAACCCGAGGTCGAGCAGAAGTAACCCGAGAAGTAATTTTTCGTTCCAGAGGGGCTAAGATTAAGATATTCATGTTCTTTATTATATCATAATATAGAGGATAATAAAAAACTTTTGACAAAGGTTTTTTAATATAGTAGTGTAATTAAATGAATCGTTCGTTGAAAATTGTTTTTAAAAGGAGGTGACGCATTGGCAAAAATTAATAGAGGCAAACAATTTGAATTTGATGAGATACAAAAATGTCTGAAAGCATTTTGTAATTTACCGAATGGTCAGGCAAAACTTGAAGAGTTAAAAGAAAAGTGTAGTTGCTGGAGAGATGTGAGTGAGAAGCAAGCTTACCCCTACTGGTCTTTGGTTTGGATTTACGAAATAGGACCCAATGGAAAAAATATTTCGTATGGGGAGATCGCTAAACACTTCAATACTACGACTAATCAGGTACATCGTTGGAAGTGGGTGGGCCTTAGATTGTTTATAGATTATGAGCCAAACAATTCTGGCGGGCATCATCATAGCGATAGAGGTTTAGTCAGTAGAATGGCGACGGAGATAGAAAATGCCTGGAAGCGCAAACATAAGGAGAATATTATGGATGAACAAGAAGTTGTAGAAGTCCACCCTAATGAGCAAATAGTAGGCGAAAGAGAAGTAGAACATCCCATAATAATGACTGAAGAAAAGAAAACAGTTCCACTTTCTCTTTTCTATGCTGGTCTGTTTGAGTTTGTGTTTAACAATGCGATGGCAGTGCAGGGTGTTGTAGAGGTTGATGGTGTTATTTTCTGGAGTGGCAGTGTTACCATGGTAGTCAGAGGGTATATAGAAGAAAACTACCCACGAGCAGAATTGCCGGAACCAGTTTATGAGTGGTGTTCCTCTAGATGGAGAGTACTCTCTGATAATGGCCTTGTTAGGTTGGCCGAAGGCTCACATGGTGGCGAGTATTATATCGCCAACCCTAAGGGCTTTTCTATTGAATTCCGAGAAAAAGAGAAGCCCCACATACAAAAGGTGATTGAACCACCAGAGAGGAAAACATTAGAGGTCAGTGAATTTGGTAGCGGTTTGTTTAGCTTTCTGTGGAGTCAAGCTGATGAGTATGAGAATGCAGAGCTAGATAGTGATAAGAGGTCAGTCTTTCATGGAAGACCTATTGATCTAATCAAGCGATATGTAGAAGAGTTATACCCAAACGCTACACTCCCAGAGAAAGAAGACATTTGGCTGGGAGAAAGATGGACTGAGTTATTAAACACCCCATTGTTATCAAGTATAAAAGGAAGGGGCGCTAACACTGTCTATGTATTTATGAGGCCTGATGAGGTTAAAATAAATACGGTAGAGAACCACACTATCACGCAAAGAAGGTTGGAAGGTAGTGTTAAAAATAAGTCTGCTAAAAATACTAATGTGTCTGTGGAAGAACAGATAGCTCTTCAGAGTAAGAAGATGATCCAGATGCTTCAGGAGGAAATGAATGAGCTTGATGTTTCCTATCATGAGTACAAGGAGAAGATAAGTATCCTGTCTGACGAGGTCGCTTCGTTTGAAGAAAAATTATTAGAGAACAGAGCGAGGTTTAATAGAACAACCCAACAGCAGGATATACTAAATACCCTATAGAAATAAACGCCCTCGTATTTTACAATACGAGGGCATTATCTTTGTATTTATCTATTTCTTATGATGTCCGTTTTTCCCGTTCTTTCCGTTTAGGCCTGTTATGTTTTTGTATAGGCGGTTGAACTTTATTCCACTTTTATCCCATGTGAATTTCTCTTCTACTGTTTTTCTTGCTGCCTCACCCATTTTTTTTCTTAAGTCATCATCATTTATGAGTTTGTTACAAGCATTAGAAATCTTTTCAGAATTTCTTGGCTTTACAAAAAGTCCATTATGATTCTGTTTAACAAGTAGAGGAATACCTCCTTTTCTTGTAGCTATTACTGGTGTGCGTGCAG
>JABMPZ010000096.1 GCA_013203565.1 Parcubacteria group bacterium
GAAAAAAAGGCGGGGGTAAGAAAGACCCCAAATTAAAGCCATAGGCTTTCTGTGGGGGAATTTGTTCCTTTGAGTTTGGAGTGTAGGAGTTGAGCTCTGATTGCACGACCAAGCTTTTTAGGGCGTAGGAGCGACTCCAGGGTTACCACGGGCACGGCGCGTGCTAACTGTCGCTGTCTGGGTTCTGTTCAAAATAGGTTCGGATTTCGTCCAAAACGTACTGCCATTTTTCATTCTGTGTATTTTTAGAAATTTTTCTTTTACGCCGAGGTTGTGGGTAATCTTTCGAACACTACAGCGGATGATTTTTCTTGTCTTTCCGCTGTTTTTTAATTTGGGGTTGAACTTTTTGAAGAAAGCACTTATGTGTTATACTAAATATAGGATACTAATTTATATTTTTATTTATTATGGCTAAGCTATATTATGGACTTCTTGATGAAGCTGGTATTTTAGAGAAAAAAGCAGAAACAGGTAGTCATTTTATTGTTTCTGTGGTTATTGTTGGAGATTTAGGTGAATTAAAAAGAGTGATTAAACTTGCCAGACGGAGAACAAGGGGCAAGATAAAAACGCATAAGATTTTTAAGGCGAGTAAAGAAAACAAAGGATTTATTAAATTAGTTTTACAAGAGTTGTCTAAAAGAAATATAGAGATTATTATTGGAGTTTGGGATAAGAAAGAAAAATCTAAATTAGACAAAAATATAGTTTATGCAAAACTTGTTGCACAAACTGTGGACATTGCTTTAGGGGTGTATCCTCGATTAAGTTTAGTTGTGCATAAACGTTATACATTGCCAAGAGTCCGTAACCAGATTGATCAGGTTATAAACAACATAGTTGAATCAGGAGAGTTTTTATCGATTGAGCATAAGAGTGAAATTGAACAAAAAGAATTAGAGTTAGCCGATGCAGTTGCTTGGGCAGTTTATCAAAAGTATAACAATAAAAATCCAGAGTTTTATAACATTATTGAAGAAAAAATAAAAAAAGAAAACAGGATAACTGTCTAATGTCCGATTCTCACCCTGACTTGCAGGGAGTAGCCTCGCACTTTGGCGAGGCAGACGATTTAGACCTTACTATTAACCTGTTTTCATTTTTATTATATCAAAATTGAGCTTCTTGTCAATAGTATAAGGAAAAATCGGGCGAAGCCCGAGGAAATTCACTTCGCCAAAGGTGGAGTGTGAGCGAAAAAAAAAGGGGGGGGGTTAAGAAAGACCCCAAAAGAAAGCCGTTGGCTTTTTGTGGGGGAATTTGTTCCTTTGAGTTTGGAGTGCGGAGTTGAGTTCTGATTGCACAACCAAGTTTCTTGGGGCGTAGGAGGGGCTCTGGGGCTACCACGGGCACGGCGCGTGCTAACTCTCTGGGTTCTCTGCGAAATAGGTTCGAATTTCGTCCAAAAGGTACTGCCGAAAACAAAACATACAAGAAGCTAAGCTTCTTGTATGTTTTGTTTTTATAAAATTAAGTTGATTGTCAGCAAGAATAGGGGTAAACTAATAATATATGAAGTTTCCAGATAATTTCAAAAATAAAATCATATGTGGCGATGCGGTGAATGTAATGAAAAAAATTCCTGATGGGGTTGTGGATTTGATTATAACTTCTCCACCATATAATCTAAAGAATTCTACAGGCAACGGAATGAAAGATGGGAGAGGAGGAAAATGGCCAAACGCTGCTTTGCAAAGTGGATATACGCATCATAATGATTGCATGCCACACGCAGAGTATGTTGGGTGGCAAAGAGATTGTTTAACCGAAATGATGAGATTAATAGCAGATGACGGAGCGATTTTTTATAATCATAAGTGGCGTGTTCAGGGTGGTTTATTACAAGATCGTCAAGATATTATCAATGGTTTTCCTGTTCGTCAAATTATTATTTGGAAGCGCGCTGGTGGAATAAATTTTAATCCTGGTTATTTTTTACCGACTTATGAAGTTATTTATCTTATTGCCAAGTCAAAATTTAAGCTTGCCAAAAAAGCGAACGCTTATAGTGACATTTGGGAAATACCGCAGGAGATGAAAAATGGGCATCCGGCTCCTTTTCCAGTAAATTTAATTGACAGGATTATTTCCGCAACAAACGCAAAAATTATTTTAGATCCGTTTATTGGTTCCGGAACAACAGCGGTTTCAGCCATAAATTTTAATCGTGATTATATCGGAATTGATATCTCGCCAGAGTACTGTAAGTCAGCAAAAAAAAGAATTAAAATCCATCGATTACAAACTAAATTATTTTAGATATGACAAAACCCATTATCTACACAAAGGCGACCTTAATTGCTAAGCTTAAAGAAATATCTGCTATGGGATTTATTCCAAATGCGCGAAAAGGCAATCAAGGGGGTATTGGCAATACGCTCGAAGATTTGCTTGGAATTGAGGAAAATAATTTGCCTATACCCAATGCGACTGAGTGGGAATTAAAAACACAGCGCTTAAATTCAACATCCCTTACAACACTTTTTCATATGGAGCCGTCGCCTCGCGCTGTTCGTTTTGTACCGCAAATATTTTTACCAAAATATGGCTGGCCTCACAAGGAAGCTGGCAAGCGATATCCAAAAAGAGAAATGAGTTTTCGTCAAACTATTCATGGGCTTTCAAGAAGCGATAGAGGGTTTATGGTAAAAATCGACAGCACAGAGAGAAAATTTTTAATCTCTTTTGATGCAAAATCTGTTGATATACGTCATGAAAAATGGCTTCAGTTGGTAGAGAAACGCATAGGGCTTAAGGAGTTAAGCCCACAACCATATTGGGGATTTGATGACTTGGAGTATAAAGCCGGCACAAAATTGCTCAATACTTTTTATGTTCAGGCTGAGGTAAAAATTGAGCGAGGTAGGGAATATTACAAATACACAAAAGTTATGATGCTCAAAAAGTTCAATTTTGACGATTTTTTGAAAGCGCTTGATGAGGCAAAAATCCTTATTGATTTTGATGCGCGTACCGGTCATAATCACGGCACTAAATTCAGAATGCGTCAGGACTGTTTGCCGATGCTTTATAAAAATGTAAAAATTATTTTATGAAAAAGATTTATTTGTTACAGAAATAGTTACACCAAAAGAATTGAATTATAAAGTCAATAAAAATTAAATTTATGTGCATCCAATCTTATTACAATTATAATAACCAAGAAAATGAGGAAATAGAACTTGATTTGCTAAAGGAAATCAAGGAAGTTGGTGTTGATGAATGGAGTGAGCAAGTCAGAGAGCAAACAGAAGAACCAAAAAAAAGCAAGGAGAAAGAAGATGAATAGCGATGGTATTTTACTAATTTCGTCCAAAAGGTACTGTCAATAATCGTTTTTTGAAATTTTTGTTCCTTTCCGAGACCGTGGAACTATTGTCCCGTAATCTGGGTGTTTTTTTGATGAGAAAATTGGCATAGAATTTTTGTTTTATATTTGTTAAGATAAAATAATTAATAATGAAAATTATGCGTAAAAATATAGAAAGTAATTTTTCGCCGGAACCAGAGATTGAACAAAAGATTTTTAAGATAGAGGACTTATTTGATCCAGAGCGTTCTGTTTCTAATGAGTATAAGCAAATTATTAAAAATGGAGAATCTAAAAATGTTTATTTAAAAACTAAATATAGTGAATACTGGGGTGATTTTTTAAGAAATCCTGATTCTGCACCAAACGCCAGTGATTTTTTTCGAGAACACATACAAGGCAGTATGCTTGTGGATTTAGGAGGAGGAGGTTATTCGACGCATAAAGGTTCTATGATGTTTGATTTAGCTGGTATTTTTGATGCAAAGGCATATATTTCTGTTGATAAATTTGCATATGGAGAAAATTCAGAATATGATAAAAGTGCACCAGTTGACAGGATGGGGCGGAAAGGTAATGTTCGTAGAGATCTTCGTTGCTTTTATATACAATCTGATATGTTAGAATTTGTTTCTAAAATGAAGGATAATTCTGTAAACTTTGCATTGAATGGGATAGACTCCTATGTTATAGGAGATGAAGAATATCATACTGCTTTAGCAAAGGAGATAGCAAGAGCAACAAGATCAGATGGAATTGTCTTTGGAGTTAATTCTGATATTAGCTATTTATTGAATCATAACAGTGAATTTTTATCTGAACTTGATGGTCTAGGTCTTCAAGATACAGGGGTAGACACTTTTGCATATACAAAACAAACAAAGGGAGAAAACTGGGAAATGGAAGGAGAGTTTGGCGAGGTGGAACCAGAGAAGGATCCAGAACCTGATATGGAGTTTATAAATAAGCTTATACAGGAGGCTGAAGAGGAAAAACGAAATAATAAAAAATAGAAATAAAATAGCAAATAGAGGTCAATTTAAAATCGGGTGAAGCCCGAAAAAATTCACTCCGCCAAAGGCGGAGTGTGAGCGAAAAAAAAGGGGGGGGTTAAAAAGAGCCCAAAAGAAAGCCGTTGGCTTTCTGTAGGGGATTTTGTTCCTTTGAGTTTGGAGTGCAGGAGTTGAGTTCTTGATTGCACTACCAAGCTTCTTAGGGCGTAGGAGGGGGTCTGGAGGGGGCACGCGCTCCGCGCGTGCTAACTGTCACTGTCTGGGTTCTCTGTGAAATAAGTTCGGATTTTGTCCAAAAGGTACTGCCTAAAACAAAAACCCCGAAAGGGGTTTTTGTTTTATAAAAAATCCGGTTGACTGCTGGCAACAGAAGGAGTAAACTGATAGCAATAGCAAGCGATAAAACAGTTTGTAAAGTTAGTGAAAAAATAGTGACCAACTCTCATTAAAAAAGAAAATCAGAGCTGACTTCTATTTTATTATGTCTGTTAATAACTATCTATTGACAAATAACTACAAAGGGGCTAATATGATACCAATACAAACCCCGCTCCTAGTTTTTTGCTAATGGCGGGATTTTTTTATGGAAAATTCAAAAGAGAACAATCAAAAAAGTTTAAATGTTGCCGTTTTAATTGACGGAAATAATTTTTATAAAGGACTCGAAAAAACCAGTTTGCGAGAATCATTTGACATTAGTTTATTTGATTATGAAAAATTCGTTAATTCTATCGTTGTAGGTGATAACATTTTGGCAAAAAGATACTATAAAGGCGTTATAAAAAAGGAAGAAGGCAATATAAAAAGTCAAAGAATGGTTTCTGCTCAACAGAGGTTGTTTAGTAGGTTGGAAAAAGATAATTGGGAAATAAGGCGTGGCAAAATGTCTAAAAATGTTGAATTTGGAAAATGTATAGGATTTTGTTTTGTTGATAAATTATTTGAAGAAGGCAATAATTTGAAAGAAGTTTCGCAAGAGATAGTTGATAAATATAGACTCGTTTATCGTCCGATAATCATTGCTTCCAAGGAATTGGAAAATCAAGTAGAATTGCGTAATTTTTTAGGCATATCAAAAGAAGATGACCCTCAATTGAAAGAATTAAAGGGATTGTATTTTATTTTGAATCGGTGGAGAGAAAAGGGTGTTGATGTGAATATGGCGATTGATATGGTTGGCTTAGCTTATGAGAATAAAATTTCCGGAACATCTTTAGATAAAATAGTTTTAATTAGTAGCGATAGCGATTTAAAACCTGCAATTAAGAGGGTACAAGAACTTGGCGTTAGCGTTGAATATATTGGTTTTGAACATATGTATTCGCTCGCTCTTTTAGGGATTGCAAATCACAGGTTGTTGCTCACAGAAAAAGAGTTAAAAAAGTTTCTTTCTCCTAGATTGGTTTGATTTTTTCGTTTTGCGAAAAAAATCGGGTGAAGCCCGAAAAGAATACTCCGCCTTTGGCGAAGTGTGAGCGAAAAAAAAAGGGGGGGGGTAAGAAAGACCTCAAAAGAAAGCCGTTGGCTTTCTGTGGGGGGATTTGCTCTTTTGAGTTTGGAGTTCAGGAGTTGAGCTCTTGATTGCACGACCAAGCTTTTTAGGGCGTAGGAGGGGGTCTGGAGGGGGCACGCGCTCCGCGCGTGGTAGCTGTCTGGGTTCTGCTCAAAATAGGTTCGGATTTCGTCCAGAAGGTACTGTATAAAATAAAATCGCAATTTAGTTGCGGTTTTGTTTTATGTAAAAATCAAGTTGATTATCAGCAAAAACAGGAGTAAACTGATAATGATAGCTACTAAAATCCGCCGAGGGCGGGCATAGATAAAGACAACACATAGAGTCCAAATAAATATTGTATGATAAATAACCAACCAAATAGCGAGATTATTATTTATAGTACCGCCGATGAAAAAGTATCGGTAAGTGTTCGTTTTGAAGATGAAACTGCTTGGTTGACGCAGGCTCAACTGGTTGAACTTTTTGCTTCAAGTAAAGCAAATGTAAGCGAACATATTAAGCACATTTTTGAAGAGGGCGAACTGGAGCGCAATTCAGTTGTTCGGAATTTCCGAATAACTGCCACGGATGGCAAAGACTACGAAGTTGATCATTACAGCTTGGATATGATCATATCGCTCGGATATAGGATAAAATCAGTAACAGCCACCAAGTTTCGTCAATGGGCAACTGTGCGTCTTCGTGAATACATCATTAAAGGTTTTACAATGGATGATGAACGATTGAAGAATTTGGGCGGTGGTGGATATTGGAAAGAACTTTTGGATCGTATTCGTGATATTCGCAGTAGTGAAAAAGTATTATATCGGCAGGTACTTGACTTGTATGCCACGAGTCTTGACTATAATCCAAAAGCATTGGAGTCTATAAAATTTTTCAAAATTGTACAAAATAAATTGCACTACGCTGTTCATAGGAACACTGCTGCTGAGGTAATTGTCGCACGAGCAAACGCCGGCAAGCCTTTTATGGGGTTGCTGAGTTTTTCAGATGGCGGGGTAAGTAAAAAAGATATTGTTATTGCAAAAAATTACCTTGACGAGAAAGAGTTAAAAGTGTTGAACAATATGGTCTCTGCGTTTTTTGACTTGGCAGAAGTGAGAGCAATGGAACATGAGCCAATGTATATGAAAGACTGGATTGCCCAACTCGACAAATTGATTAGTGTTTTTGATAAAAAAGTCCTTGTGGAGGCAGGCTCTGTGAGTCACAGTGATGCCCTGAAAAAAGTTGAGGTGGAATATAAAAGATATCAGGAAAAGACTTTAAGTGAGGTAGAGAAGGTTTTTTTGGAGAGTGTTAAGGGGCTGGAGAAGAAAATTTCTAAAAATGATAAAAGTAAAAAATAATAGTTTTACGGATAAATTAAAGATCGAATTACAACATGGCTGGAGTTTATGATTGAATTGGCAAGTTTATCAGAGCATAAGAGGTGGTTCCGAGTTGGCACGCGCTCCCTGTTTGTCCAAGAGCGAAGCGATTGGCAACAAACAGCAATGCATAGCCTCCGCGCGTGGTAGCTGTCACTGTCTGGGTTCTGTTCAAAATAGGTTAGGATTTCGTCCAAAACATACTGCCAACTTTCATTCTATAAGAACCTCGCCTGCTGGCGAGAACCTTGTAATCGC
>JABMPZ010000097.1 GCA_013203565.1 Parcubacteria group bacterium
GGATTATGGTTTTTTTGTTTAAGGTTTTGTAGCTACTTAGGGCGATCGTCCTAAGTAGCTACAAAATTTATTTGAAATTTTGAAATTTTAAAATTTTGATATATAATACATCTGATGAATAAAAAAACAAAAAAGATAGTATTTATAGTTTTAGGAATTGTAGCTGTTCTCCTGCTTAATACAGTAGGGGGCGGTTTTGTTAAGAACATTTTCTATACCATAACATCGCCTATGCAAAAGGTTCTGTTCAGAGTAGGGGATGGAGTTGGGGGGTGGTTTGGTAGTGTGTTTACCGCTGGTATTTTGAAAGACGAAAACCATATAATAAACAAGCAGAATATTTTATTACAAAAAGAAATAACCCAGTTAAGAGAGTACAAACAAGAAGTAGAGGTTTTAAGAAAGGCCTTAGATATTAAAGAACAGAAGGGATTTGAATTAACCATGGCTGATACTATACTATACCAACCTGATGATGCTATTTTAATATCAGCAGGACGAGATATGGGTGTTGTTTCTGGAATGCCTGCAATAACAGAGGAGAGTGTTTTAATTGGTAAGGTTGGAGAGGTCTTTGAACATTTCTCTAGTGTGATTTTAATCTCTTCAAAAGATTTTAACTTTGATGTTGAGGTATATGCTACTTCAGGAGAAGGCATATTAGCTATTGCCCAAGGAGTAGGGGAGAATAAGTTGATTTTTGCATTAGCGCCTCAAGACAAAGAAATAAATCAAGGGGATGTTATAAGAACAACAGCTCTTGGGGGCAAGTTTCCAAAAGGGCTTTTAATTGGTGAAGTTGATGGTGTTAGAAAGAATGATGCAGAGTCATTTCAAGAGGGGACAGTGATTCCATATTTTACTAAGATAGTTTTACAAAAGATATTCTTAATCACTAATTTCAATAGACCATAAAATGATTAAAGCTCCGCAATTAAACTCAAAGTTCTTTCAGTATATTCTTTTAGCATTTGTTTTTTATCTTTTGGCGGCTTTAGAGTCGTCTTTTTTTATCCACTTTAGTATTTATTCAGCAGAATTAAATCTTGTCTTTATTTCTGTTTTTTTATTATCTTTTTTCACACAAAGCTCGGGTTCATCAAATGTAGTAAGTAATATATGGGCTGGCTCTCCTATGGTGTCGAGCACTGTTTTACGGGCTGGGATTATTGGGGGACTGCTGTTAGATTTAATTAGTATAGCTCCATTTGGTGCTTTTACTATTACATTCTTGCTTGTTGTGCTTTTGATTAGAAAAATCCAATCATTTTTTGATAAGTCGAATATATCATGCTTTTTAATTGTTTTCTTAATTTCATTTTTATTCTTTAAGATTTGTTTCAGTGTTTTAGTGATGCTTTTATTATTAATCTTCGAACAAAGATTTTTCTTTAATTCGCCATTTAATTGGGTGTTGTTTATAGAGATTTTGTATAATCTTTTTGTTGTTTTATTAATATTTTGTATAGCAAAATTAAAATGAGAAAACGAAAATCTAAAAAATATTTCAGAGAGATTGCAATAGAAGATGTGTTTTTAGATAAGCTTGCTAAATCAGATGAAAACAGAACTGAAGTTTCAGAAAGGAAATTAGAAGTTCCTTTGAGAAAGGCAAACTTTGTGTTTTTGCTTTTATTGGGGATTATTGTTTTTGGAGTTTTTATTGCCTTTACTTTTCGTTTACAAGTATATGGTAGGGAAAAATATACTGCCTTAGCTGACCAGAATAAATACATTGGATATAATATAACATCAGAGAGGGGAGTGATTTATGATAGAAATATGAATCAGCTCGTACGCAATGAAGCTAGTTTTGATCTTTGGCTTATTAAGGTAAAGTTTTATGAACAGCAGTTCTCTCTTATGCCTTTGAAATTAGAAATAGTTGCTAAAATTCTTGAACAGGATTTAGATTCTTTATATGAGAAAATTAAAATTGGTGGTAGTGAAATACTATTAGCTAAGAATCTTAATCATAAGGCATTGATTTTACTTGAAACAAGAGGCAATGAATTGGGTGGGTTTGGTGTAAGGAAACAAATAGTAAGACATTATGAAGGGGTTGAGAGTTTGGGGCATATTTTAGGATATCTTGGGAAAATAAATGCAGAAGAAACAGAGGAATTTATGGAACTGGGATATGATTTTGGGGACTCCATTGGTAAAGAAGGAGTTGAGAAGATATATGAAAAAGAATTAAAAGAGCAAAAGGGGCGCGTTCAAATAGAACGCACAGCTCAAGGTGAGATTCTTTCACAAAAGGTTATGGAATATCCTAAGTCAGGCAAGGCATTAGTTTTGTCATTGGACTTGGACTTGCAGAAAAAAGTTGAGCAAGTTCTTTCTCAAACTCTAAAAGATGTAGAGTCAGAAAAAGGAGCTGTTATTATCTTAAACCCAAATAATGGGGAGGTATTAGCAAGTGTTTCATTGCCTGGGTTTGATAATAACTTATTCTCTGGAGGTATTTCGTTTGAAGATTTTGAAAAGCTTAATCAGAATGAAAATAATCCACAACTCAATAGAGTAATCTCTGGCTATTACCCTCCTGGGAGTACCATAAAACCAACCATTGCTATGGCAGGGTTGTCTGAAGATATAATATCTGAGAATACCTCGCTTTATGCTCCATTAGATCTTTGTATTGTTAATATATATACTGAAGATGGTCAGTGTTTTAGTGACTGGGCTTTTCATGGATGGACTGATGTTAGGAGGGCTATTGCTGAATCAGTTAATCCCTTCTTCTATATCATTGGTGGGGGATACACACGACCCCTGTCTTCAAGTGAGTTTTTTGATGAGCGTTTAGTTGATAATTTTAAGGGATTGGGTGTAAGATTAATTAATAAGTATCTTGATTTGTTTGGTTATGGTAAAAAAACAGGGATTGATTTACCAGGTGAGGTAGGTGGTCGTGTGCCTACGCCAGAATGGAAAGAGAGCTATTATTCAACAGCAGAAACACAAAGATGGTATTTAGGAGATACATATAACTTATCTATTGGACAGGGTAATATGTTGGCTACTCCTTTGCAGATGGCCGTAGGAACAGCAGCAATAGCAAACCAAGGCACACTTGTTTCGCCTAAAATTGTAAAGCAGATTATCAATCCACAAACAAAAGAAACTGAACAAGTGAGTGGGGGAGTGTCTCAAATAACTGATATTGACCCCTACATATATACTATTGTGCGTCAGGGGATGCGACAGACCGTTGCATCAGGAGGTGGCTCAGCTCATCGTTTGGATAGTTTACCAGTTGAAGTAGCAGCGAAAACAGGAACAGCTCAAATCTATCCAAGCAAAGAGATTTACCATAACTGGATTGCAGTGTTCGCACCATACGAAAACCCAGAAATAGTAATAGTAGTTTTAATAGAAGAAGTAGAAGGTCTAAGAGTGGCAGCTCAAACCACCGCCAAAGAAATATTACAATATTACTTTGAAAATAATTAAATAAGTTGTATAATACATTAATAAATTAAGTTTCTCATACTTTATGCCAAATATAGAAGATTTACGAAAAAACAGAATAGAGAAATTAAAGGCCTTGCAATCTGCAGGTGTTAATCCTTATCCTGCAAAGTCCAAGAGAACTCATACTGTTGATGAGGTTTTGAAGGATTTTGCTAAATTAAAGAAAGCAAATAAAAAAGTAACAATTGCTGGTCGTTTGAAAGCCCAGAGAGGGCACGGCGGAGCAATGTTTTTAGATATTGAAGATGGTTTTGGGAAAATCCAAATCCTTTTTAGGAAAAACAAAGTAGGAGCAAAGGTATTTAAATCATTTAAAGATAACTTTGATATTGGTGACTTTGTTGAAGTCAATGGGGGATTATTCAAAACCAAAACAGGAGAGAAAACAATTGAAGCCGTGGGAATTAGGATGTTAACAAAGTCTTTACTTCCTTTGCCTGAAAAGTGGCATGGTCTAAAGGATGAAGAAGAACGGCTCCGCAAAAGATACCTTGATATCATATTCAACCCAGAGATAAAAGAAATGATTGAAAAGAAAGCAGTGTTTTGGGGTTCAATGAGAGAGTTTTTAGAAGACAAAGGGTTTTTAGAAGTTGAGACCCCTGTTTTAGAAACAACACCGGGAGGTGCTGATGCTAAGCCATTCTCTACACATCACAATGCTTTGGATTTAGATGTATATTTAAGGATATCAATGGGAGAACTCTGGCAAAAACGACTAATGGTAGCTGGCTTTGAAAAAACTTATGAAATAGGTAGACAATTCAGGAATGAGGGTATGGATGCAGAACACTTACAAGATTATACCCAGATGGAGTTTTATTGGGCTTATGCTGATTATGAGCAAGGAATGAAATTAACTGAAGAAATGTATAAATATGTTGCTAAAAAAACATTTAACACATTAAAGTTTAAGATTAAAAATTTTAATGTTGATTTAGGCAAAAAATGGCAGATCTATGATTATCAGAAAATTGTAAAAAAAGAAACAGGAATTGATATTTTAAATACAAACCTAAAACAAATTGAAACAAAATTAAAACAACTGAAAGTTGTTTATAATAAGAAAGGTTTTAATTTGAATAGGGGAGTGGATAGCTTATGGAAACACTGCAGAAAGAAAATTGCAGGCCCAGGGTTTTTAATAAATCATCCTGTTGAGGTTTCCCCTTTGGCTAAAAGAAAAGAAAAAACTCCAGAGCTTGTCCAGAGGTTTCAGATTATTATTGCTGGTAGTGAATTAGGCAATGGTTATTCTGAATTAAATAACCCTATTGACCAAGCAGAGAGATTCAAAGAACAACAAAAATTAAGAGACCAAGGAGATGCAGAAGCGCAAATGCACGACCATGACTTTGTTGAAGCATTAGAATATGGAATGCCACCAACATGTGGCTTCGGCTTATCAGAGCGTTTGTTCAGTTTTCTAATGGACAAGCCAATGCGAGAGTGCCAGATATTCCCTTTGATGAGACCAAGGTAATAAAATATCCCCAAGTGAATGTTGTTAGCAGTTCACTTGAGGATATTGATGATAAAAAGATATTATCTACCCCTTGAGTATATGGAGTAGAAAATTAATAGTAACCGTTACTATTATTGCCAATCTAGGGCAATATCTTATTATCTTTTTTAACTTCCACACCTTGTGATGCATCTCCAAGGCGTTTTTTTGTGTTTTCGATAATGAAGCCTTATAGCCGTATTTTTTTACTTTAGGTAAACACAGTAAGACGATAATAACCAATGTTACATCTATAAGCAGGGTAATTATGATGATTGCAGTGCGCATACCCCCTCCTTTTTTTTAAGATTGTAATATATTTAAGATTATACCAGCGATAAAATAATAACACATTATCTGATTTTTAGCAAGCGAAAAGCAAAATTATTCAAATTAATAGCTGTGAATAATAGTTTTCAGCTATTTTTGTTTTGATAAACCAGCAGTTATATGGTATATTTAATCATTGTGTTGAGTTATAATATTAAATAAGATATATGTTAGATATTAAATATATCAGGGAAAACCCTGAAAAAGTACAAAAAGGAGCCAAAGACAAAGGCGTTGAAGTAGATATTGACCGTGTTTTGCAATTAGACGAAGAAAGGCGCAAGATGATTGTTGATATAGAGCAGAAAAGAGCAGAGCGGAATAAAATTAGTCATAAGGGAGCTGGCCCTGAAGTTATAGAGCAGGGTAGACAACTCAAATCTGAAATTAAAAGTTTAGAAGAACATCTTGACGCAGTTGAGAATGACTATAACGCTATAATGGTTCAAATTCCTAATCCTGCTTTTGATGATGTGCCAGTAGGGGAGGATGATGAACACAATAAAGTAAAAGAGAAAAGAGGAAAAATACCAAAGTTTGATTTCAAAGTTAAAGACCATATGGAGATAGGGGAGCAGTTTGATATTATTGATACAAAAAGAGCTACAAAGGTTGCGGGCTCTAGATTTTATTACTTGAAGGGACAAGCTGCTTTATTAGAGTTTGCTTTGATAAATCTTGCATTAGCAAAAATAACAAAAAAGGGATTTATTCCTGTTATTCCTCCTGTAATGATTAAGAGTGAAATGGCTAAAGGCACGGGCTACTTTGAACAAGTTGACGCCAACGAAGCCTACTATATCCAAGATGATGATATGTTTTTAATAGGAACAAGTGAACAGACATTAATTACTATGCATGCTGGAGAAACTCTTGAGGAAGCAGATCTTCCTAAGCTGTATCTTGGTTTTTCAACCTGTTTTAGAAGAGAAGCAGGGAGTTATGGAAAAGACACCAAAGGGATTTTAAGGGCTCATCAGTTTGATAAACTTGAGATGGTTGTTTTGTGTAAACCAGAAGACTCTCTAAAATATCACGAGCTTTTACTTGAAATAGAAACAGAACTTATGGATGCTCTTGAGTTACCTTATCAAATAATTGATATCTGCACTGGTGACTTAGGGCTACCTGCAGCTAAAAAGTATGACATTGAAGTTTGGATGCCGAGTCAAGATAAATATAGAGAAACACACTCAACATCTAACTGCACTGATTTTCAATCAAGACGGTTGAATATTAAGTACAAAGATACAAAAACAAATAAAGCGGAGTTTGTTCATATCTTGAATGGCACGGCTTTTTCAATGCGCCCATTGATAGCTATTTTAGAAAATAACCAACAAAAGGATGGTAGTATAAAAATACCGAAAGTATTACATAAATACTTACCGTTTAAGGAAATAAAAGCAAAAAAATAATGGAAATAAATTTTGTTGACAAAAGCCAAAAGCAAGGTTGGAATGTTTTTGTTGTTCAAAACAAAGGGAGTTTTTTGCAATCTTTTGAGTGGGGTAAGTTTCAGGAATTGGTTGGTAATAAAGTGTTTCGGATACAAGCAAAAGAGGGGAGTCAGATTTTAGCTCAAGCTCTTGTTGTAGAACATAAATTCCCTTCTTTTAATAAAAGTTATTTCTATATTCCTTATGGTCCGTGTTTCACAAATGAAAAGGCATTAGAATTACTTTTTCAAGATATAAAGAAATTATCAAAACAATACGGCACTATTTTTTTGCGTGTTGAGCCAATAACTAAATTAGCAGAGACAGCCAAAAAAGCACAGAGGAGAATACAGCCACAGAAAACATTAGTTTTAGATATTAGAAAATCAGAAGATGAGATTTTGCAGGGATTTCCTAAGGGTACTAGATATAGTATAAGACAGGCAGAGAAAAAAGGAGTTAGTGTTGAGTTTAGAGATGAATATACGCCAGAGTTTTATCAGCTTATGAATAAAACTTCAGACAGAAGTAATTTTACACCGCACTCTGAAAAGTATTATAAAGGATTTTTTGCTTCAACAAGCGAAGATTTTAAGGTAAAGATGTGTTTAGTCAAACATCAAGAGAAAATAATATCTGCATCAATGATGATATTATTTAACAAAAGAGCAACTTACTTACACGCTACGTCAGACAAAGAGTTTAATAGTATGCAGGGCCCAACTTTTTTAATGTGGGAGCAGATTAAATTAGCTAAGCGTATGGGTTGCGCAACATTTGATTTTTGGGGAATTGATGAGAAAAAATGGCCGGGAGTAACAAGTTTCAAAAAAAGTTTTGGAGGAAAAGAAATAGAATACCCACAAGGAATGGATATTCCGTATAAAAAGATATGGCATGTTGTTTATTTAATTGCAAAAAAGATAAAAAAGAAAAAACAAATAAGATAGTAGATAAAATATTATGGTTCAAAATGGAGCGATCGCTCCAAAATGAACCAGAATATTTTGGTACAGTTTGTGACGATCGTCACAAACTGTACCAAAATATTTGTCTGATTTTTATTCAAATTTTATGGTTCAAAAAATTATTGAAAAGATATTAAAGAAATTAACTAAGATTGCTTTGAACAAGCAACGCCCTTGGATTATTACAGTTACAGGCAGTGTTGGCAAAACCTCAACTAAGGAGGCAATCTATAATGCAATAAAGAATAATTTTAAGGTTAGACGGAGTCAGAAAAACTATAACAACGAAATTGGTGTGCCAATGACTGTGCTTGGTCAGTATGCGCCTGGGAAAAATATATTCGCATGGCTTAAAGTGTTTTTTAAGTTTTTGAAATTAGGAGTTTTTCAGAGTAATAAATATCCTAAAGTATTGATTTTAGAAATAGCTGCTGATAAACCTGGGGATTTGAAATATATAATGGAGATGTTACCGCAAGATCTTTTACGGGCTAGTGTTCTAACAGCTGTAACAGAAGCGCATTTAGAGTTTTTTGGCGATATGGAAGGCGTGTTTAAGGAAAAGATAACTCCGTTTTTCTATTTAACAGCAAGTGGTTTTATTATCATAAATAAAGACCATTGTGATTCTGAAAAGACAAAAGAACTTACTTTACGAAGAGGTGCAGGATTTATAACATACTCTATAGAGAATGATGCTGATGTGATGGTTGACAAGATAAGGATTGATGAAAGGGGAGTGGCTTTTACAATAAAACAGCAAGACAATTCTGCAGAGTTTTTATTAAAAAATGCTATTGCAAAGCATCAGGCGTATGCTTTACTTGCTGGTGTTTGTGTGGGTAAAGTTTTGGGAGTGAGTTTTGCTGAAACTGTTGCTGGCTTAAGAAATTATACTATCTTAGCAGGTAGGATGAGAAAGATAGAAGGTATAAATAGGTCATTGATTATTGATGATACATATAATTCATCGCCTTTGGCATCTGTTAAAGCCCTTGAAGCACTTTCTGCTTTACCTTATGGTAAAAGAAAGATTGCTGTTTTGGGTGATATGCTTGAGATGGGAAATTATTCAGAGGATTTACATCGTAGAGTAGGTAAATCCGTAGTTAATTCAAAAATTAAGTATGTTTTTACTTTAGGCAAACAAGCAAAACATATTTTTAATGCAGCCATTGAATCAGGATTTCCACCAGCCAATATAAGGCAGTTTCATCATTACAGAGATTTATCTGGATTTTTGAAGGGATTTATTGAGCCAGATGATGTAATTTTAATTAAGGCGTCTCAAGGTATGCGGTTAGAACGAGTTACAAAGTCATTAATGGCAAATCTTGAGCAAGCTGATACATCACTTGTGCGTCAGAATAAGAGATGGTTAAAAAAATAAAAATATAAGACAAAATATAGAAAGACATTTAAATAATGAAGAAAAAGAAATCAATCCGTTATCTTTTGATTATGAGGAGGTTATTGATGAAGACGAGGCAGATATTATAATTAATATTAAGGCACTAATGATTATGTCGAAAAAGGAGCCTACGAAAGAAAAGATATTAGCGTCAGTTGAAAAAAGGAAGAAATCAGAACAATGGTATTATAATGATTATTGGAGAGAGAAAGGTACTCCAGTGGAGCAATTAAGAGTAGAGCATGGCGCGAATACAATTGATATTTATAACTTTTCTTCGGATGTTGAGTTAAATAAAGAATATCAAAAACAGATAGAGATAGTTATGCAATTTTTTGCAGAACATTTTCCGCAAGCCCTTGAAGGATGTAAAACAATTTTGATTAACGACAAACAGAGTCCAAGTGCTTATGGAGATGAAGACAAGTTTCCTTTTAATGGGGAGGTGAAGCGTGATTGGAACACTTTAATCTTATATCCTAACGCCATAAAATCAACTCCTCATCGCACTGGGGCTGTTGATCATTTCAGTGGTACGTTGACGCATGAGTTGACACATTTTTTTGCTAGAGAATTATTGGAAGAATGGCAAAAACATTATCAATGGGAAGAAGTTGATGAAAATGATCCAGAGTGGATATCAATGCCCAACGCTTCCAGTATGATTGCAAAATCAATGTATCATAAAGAAAAAGGATATTTAGCTTTTGAGGATAAGTTTCCAGCCCAACCTCCAGAAGATTTTGTTAGTGAGTATGCTATGCTTAGTGCTGAAGAAGATATTTGTGATAGTAATGTTGTATTTGCCTTTGATGCTGATAAGCTAAAGGAAGTGTCGAGTATTAAGTTTGATATCTTGAGTAAACATTCTACCCAAGAACAGGAAGTATCAGTTAAAACAACATCTATCCCAGAACATGAAATTGTAGTCCCTGGTAATGATCCTGAAGTTGTTAAGTATTATGTTAAGAGATAATATTACCTTTAAATATAATTAATAGTATGGATAATAAAAAAATCAATGTCGGTATCCTATTCGGCGGGAAGTCGGCTGAACATGAGGTATCATTACGAAGTGCTAAAAATGTTATTGATGCAATTGATAAAGAAAAATATAATCCAGTTTTGATTGGGATAAATAAGGAAGGCAAATGGTTGCTTAATGATAGCTCTTGTTTTTTACTTAATTCTGATGACCCAGAAAAGATTAAACTTAATCCAGCGAGTGATGATGTTGTAATGGCTCCACAGTGCAGTGGTGAGATTGCTAATCTATCCCGTTCTGATTTTAATAAATCAATTGATGTTATCTTTCCTATACTACACGGTCCATTTGGCGAAGACGGCACTGTTCAGGGGTTGTTGAAATTAGCCAACATTCCTTTTGTTGGAGCTGGCGTGTTGGGTTCTGCTGTTGGTATGGATAAAGATGTGATGAATCGTTTATTAAGAGATGCTGGTTTGCCAATAGCTAAATTCATAGTGTTAAATTATACTGATAAACCGGATTATGCTAAAACAGTTGAAGAATTGGGTTTGCCTATGTTTGTGAAGCCAGCTAATCTTGGTTCATCTGTTGGTGTGAGCAAGGTGCATAACCAAGAGGAATTTGATAAAGCAGTTATAGATGCATTTCAATACGACACAAAATTAATTATTGAAGAAAATATAAATGGCAGAGAGATTGAGTGTTCTGTTTTAGGCAATAGTAATCCTATTGCATCTTTACCCGGAGAAGTTATTTTGAAAGATGATTTTTATTCATATGAAACAAAATATATAAATGAAGATGGGGCTAGTATTGAGATACCAGCGAAATTATCAGAAGATATTATTAAACAAATACAGGACTTAGCTGTTGAGACATTCAAGGTTCTTTCTTGTGAGGGATTAGCTCGGGTTGATTTCTTTTTACAGCCAGATAATAAAGTGGTTGTTAATGAAATAAATACCATACCAGGATTTACTTCAATCAGTATGTATCCTAAACTTTGGGAGGCAAGTGGCATTGGCTATACAGAGCTTATTGATAAACTTATCCAGCTTGCATTTGAAAGATTTGGGAGAGAGCAAAAATTAAAAACATCATATACAGATGAGTAATTATAGGGCAAACAAAAGCAGAGGAAAGTCACAGAAAATAAAGAAGATGCGGAGGGCTCAACAAAGAAGCTCAATTTTGAAAAATCGTATTTTATGGGATTTGGTTTTAGGTGTTGTTCTCGTTGTTTCTTTAAGTCATCTTTTATTTTTTTCTCGTGCTTTTGAAATAAGGGATGTGGCTATTGCAGCTCCTGGCACATTAAGTCATTTGGTTTTACAAGTAAATAAATCTATGCAAGATAGTTTGGAC
>JABMPZ010000098.1 GCA_013203565.1 Parcubacteria group bacterium
GAGTAGGGAGTGAGCTTATTGATAAACAATAGAAAATAACTAATTAAAATTGTTTATAGCACTTATGGGAATACCAATTAACTCCTTTAGTTTATTGATATTCTGCAATTTCTCTATAATTTCACCCCAACAAAAAGTTTTGAACGCGTCCAATAGGGGGAGTCTGACAATAACCAGCCCTTTGGCTTTTGCTGAAGGGCTTTTTTATTTAAGATTATTTTTCAGAAAAAGAAGGATTTATCAATAATTTGTAGTATATAATAGATAAAAGATTATTAATTCAATATTTAATCTTATTATTACAAAGGATTTAGTATTGAAATATATTTAAAAGCCCTATTAACAAATTTTGGAAAAAACTGCTCTTGATGAACTAAACAACTTAACGCTCTTTCAGCCCATCTTTAAATAGTAAAAAGGAGGTAACTATATCATGGCTCAGAATGATGAGGATAAAGTGTTGAAATTTGCTTTGTTGATAGCTGCCATTGTCTCATTAGTCTATGGACTTGGCTATCTACTCATTCCTGGTGCATTAGTCAAATTATCAGCTGGTAACCTCGTTGAAGCCGGTTGGTTACGTTGGTCAGGAGGGGTGATTATTGCCTGGGCGATTGGCACTCTAATGGTTTATAGTAAACCTGAAAAACAGAATATCTTTGTGACATCCTTAGCTTTAGCCCATTTACTCTCTGGTTTAGGATTATTATACAGTTGGATTATGAAGGAATTTAGTGGAGCAACCTGGTTTATTGCGGTACCAACCTGTCTTCTTTTAATCCTATCCGCTCTTGTCTTTTGGGGTCGTAGTCAGGCTAAGGGGATTCTTTAACCAAGACAAAAGGGGATGCATTTTAGTACTCAGAAAGCTATTTGTATGTTTTTTATTATTTCTATCGTTGTATGGGTTTATCAAATAACTAATCGATTAGTAAATTGATAAAGACGGGCTGAAAGAGCATCTAGGCTTGTAATTTTATAAAACGTTAATTATTCAAATTAGTAGTGTAATATAAGTAAAGAAGTTCAGATTCCTTTGGGATAGATTTAAGTAAATTATTAATTTAAATTATTTTTCAAAAAAAGAATGATTATTAAGACAAATATAGAATTCTATAATAAATAGAATATTAAGACTAAATTATTTGAAAATTGTAAGAGTGAAGACTAAATAAAGTAATATTCAGATTATTAGAAAGGGGGGATAAGAATATGATGATGTGGGGATGGGGAGGCATGTCTATAGGTTTATTTTTTCTTTTGATTGTTGGATTGATTGTTTATCTTGTTATAGAAAGTACAAGGACAACGAAATCAGAATCTATTCCAAAAGAAAAGACTCCATTAGAGATCCTTAAAAGACGTTATGCGATGGGCGAAATCAATAAAGAAGAGTATGATAGGATAAGAAACGATTTAAAAGCTTAAAAAAATAATCAAGTTTAAAAAGTATAATGAAAAATTGATCTTAAATCTTCCTTTCCCTAAAAGTTGTGGAAATTATTCTGTCGTCTGACTAGCCATGACATTTCATGCCCTTAAATGTAAAATATGAATAGTATATTTTAATCTAAAAAAGGAGTATCATAAAATGAAAATATTACGCTTATTTTGTTCTTTTTTAATTCTGCTTCTTCTTTTTTCTCTAAATGTTTTTGCCGATGGTGATTTCTGTCCGTTTTGTGGGTGGCCTGATATGATGATGGGAGGCTGGGGAGGAATGTTTATGGGTTTATTGTTTCTGCTGTTTATTGGATTGATAGTGTATTTAATAGTAAAAAGCATAAAAACATCCCCAAGAGAAGTTTCTTTTAAAGAAAATACTTCCTTGGATATCTTAAAAAAACGTTATGCAAGGGGAGAAATCAATAAAGAAGAGTATGACAGAATAAAAAAAGACTTACAAGGTTAAAAATTTATTTTTATCATTAACTTCTAATGAACATATTTTAAAGTAATTCTAGCACCTCTGTGCTTTGTACCATACAATATGTGATAATGTTCAAACACAGAATGATATTTTGAAAAGATGTAGTACGCGTAGTACGTTTTTAAACAGAGAGAAAAGGAAAAGATATATGCATAATTATAAAGGTCACCAGCATAGTAATAATTTACAAGAGCATGAAGAACTTATGCATCATGACCACGAAGGTCATCCTGAGCATAAAGAACCTATGGAGCATATGCATCATGACCATGCTGATCATCACCAGCAAATGGTATTAGATTTTAAAAAAAGGTTTATCATATCAGCATTAGTTACCATACCCATTCTTTTGCTGTCCCCCTTAATACAACAGTTACTTCATTTTAGGTTTGGTATTCCCGGAGAAAAATATATTCTCTTTGTTCTTTGCAGTTTTATATTCTTCTACGGCGGTCGGCCCTTTCTAAAAGGTTTTTTTGAGGAGTCCAGGAAAAAACAGCCAGGAATGATGA
>JABMPZ010000099.1 GCA_013203565.1 Parcubacteria group bacterium
AAAATTATTTAAATAAAATAACATAAAAGCATAAAAGGTGAAAAATATGGATAAAAAAATAATTGTTTTGTTTCTTGTTTTGGGAATAATCTTAAGCGGATGCCAAATTGCTGAAGAACAGACAGAAGAGCCTGTTGAAACAGGAGGAGAAGAACTAAATGATACAGCAGAGACTGAGGGAGAAACAGGGGAGATAAATGTTACAGAGCCAGAAGAGGGATTAAATGAAACAATAGGGCCTGAAGAAGAAACAGAAGATATAAATGCCACAGAGCCAGAAGAAAATGTGCTTACAATTGAGATTGATAATCTTACACTAAGCCAGAAATATGTAACTATTGAAAAAGGCACAACTGTTGTATGGATAAACAAGGAAAATAATCCACATATGCTTGCTGCGCATTATGGAGAATTCAGAAGCCCAAGGTTAGAGCAGGGTGATTCATTTAACCATACTTTCGATGAGGTTGGTGAATATACATATATATGCGCAATATTCAAGACGCAGATAAGGGGAACAATAACTGTTGAATAAATCAAAGTTTAAATCCCTTCCACATTATTAACCTTCGACAGACCATATACGCCTATAAAACCTATAGAAGATAGAAAAATAATAAATAGTCTTTATTTATTTACATGTATTAACATTATGTATTCATGTGAGAAAAAGAATTTCTTTAATTCTTGAATTTCTTCTTTTGTTATTTTTTCTTTGATATATCCTCCATACATTCCTATTTTTCCATTAAGATATTGTTTTACTAATTTTGGATAATCCTCTTTTTTTGATAAAACTTCTTTTCTTATTTCTTCAAAATCTTGAGTAAGTGGTGTACTAAAACCTCTTTTTTCAGAAGAAAGACTTTTTCGTATGTTATCCAACATTGTTTGTAACAAAGCAGTCATTAGACAATCAAAACGATATCCTCTTTTTTCTCGTAGATAGGTTAATATCGCTGAAATGTATAGCATTTTAGCTATTCCTCTAATCCCAGTATGGCTTTTCTTCAGTATATCTCCAAGTCCAGATTCAAAAAAACCAAGTTCCTTTAATAAATCTTCTTCAGTTATTTTAATCATCACAATTTTAGAAATTTATCTCCATTAAAATGTATCATGTGATTTGGTATTTCTGAAACCCAAACTTCTGTTTCCCAAGCAATATCGTCAACGTGTCGCTTAAACTCTCTGAAATCTGGAAATGCACTTACAAAGATTTTCTTGTATTTGAGTTTTGAAAAATATTCAGTCAATTCTATGTGCCTCTTATTGGAGACAGGTCCATGAGAAGATACAGCTTCAATCAAGTATAACCTTTTCTTTTTTCTGTCCAATAAAACAAGGTCGGGCAATATGCCATGCTTCTTTATCTCCAAATTTAACTTTTTCAATAGTGATTCATTTAAGTATAACATTTTATGAGCAGTATCACCAACATACAAAACTTCCGCATCTGGACAAAAGTGTTTTCTGAAGTTGTTTAAGACATCAATTTGAAGTTCATTATGCTTTCCAGGTGAAAATGTAATTTCTGTATTATCCAAGGTTATGGAAAGCTTATTTTTACCTCTTTTAACTTTATAATTAACAACAGTCCTCTTTATTTTCTTAAGAAATTTTGGCAATTTCTTATTCCATCCAACAGTACCATAAGTTTTAACAATCTTAAGAATATCATTGGTAACTGACCAAGTTGTGTTAGGGCTGTTTGTTGGTCTTGTTGGATCGTCTGCATTTCTTTCAACAATTCCAACCTCCTTTTCAAACTGATGTAATGTTTGTCTCCTAAAAGTTTCTCTGCTATTTTCAGCATATTCTCGGTTGTATTCTGCTTTAATGAATTGCATCATATCGTGGACTCTTATCAGAGTCTTTTTTACATTTTTCCAAGAATCTTTCTCTTTTAATGAAACCAAAGCTAACAATGCTAGAGCAGATCGTTCATTTTGTTGCTTTTTTGGAACATTAAACTGTTTTAGTATATCCAATGCTTCTTTTATTTTGTTCATCTTAATTCCTCATGCATAAAGTATCCCAACTGTTTGTTTATTGTGAATTTGATCATTAATATCATTGGCTTTTATCTTTAATATATTTATGGTTTCACTGCCATTTTTACCAAAGGATTCCAATTGTTCTAAAGATGGAAAAGGTAAAGCGTATACTTCGTTTGCGTTTACCTGCGTATGACCATTTAATACTCTGAAGTATAAATCAACAATTGGTAAATCAAGATACTTTGCAATCCCATTAATTTGATTTCTACTCAACTGATGGTTTGGTCTATGTATGTAGTTCACCATATTATCTAAAGCGAAATAGCCATATTTTTCAAAATCTTCTTTGAATATGCAAGCAGTTACAAATCTCTTTTTTTGTTCTTTTGTTGTAAATCTTTTAAGAACCAAATAGTTACCAGCTTCAGAGAATAACCATTTAGTCAGGGCACTATTCTTAATTGCTATTGCTTTATCTTTCTTATTAATTGGCCATTCAATTCTGCCATTCTTTATATTATGCATCCAAAGTAGGGGTATAGAATCCTCAGTCATACTTTTTTGTAAGTGTTCCTTGTTTCTAAATGCGACAACTTTACCAGTAGAGATTTTTACGCCCAACTTGTAAAAGTTGTATGGTAGTTTGTCCAATTCTCTAATAACCCTTAACTCTTCTAGATTGGATGGTATTCTAAAAAATATATAACCATTGCTTTTGTAAACAACATCTTTTTTAGAAACACTAATAATTTGTCTATCTGAAAAATCTCCATTAAAAGTCTTAGAGATGCTTATCTTATCTATTTCTTTCTTAGTGAATTTTGTAATTATATTTTCTTGAAGAACGTTCTCAGTTGAGAATAACTCTTTTCTTGAATCAAATAAATGTATATTTTCAAAATTTACTTTTTCTATCAACCACTTCCTAAATTTGCTATAATACAGGCCAGAGCAGAAACTTCTGGGAGTAATAAAAATCATTTCTCCGTTCTTATTTAGTAATTTTGCAGAAATTGCCATAAACAAGAAATAAATATTTGGCTGTCCAGAAACTATATCTTT
>JABMPZ010000100.1 GCA_013203565.1 Parcubacteria group bacterium
CAAGGTTCTCGCCAGTAGGCGAGGTTCTTATTATTTTACTTTTTTACTTTGAAACTTTTACTTTAGCAGGCCTTATTACTTGACCATCTAATTTATATCCTTTTTGCAATACTTCTATTACTAAATCAGGTTCTTTGCCTTCTTCTTGTTCTAATGCTTCGTGTTCTTCTGGATTAAACTTCTTCCCTATTGGCTCTATCTCCTCAAGCCCTTCTATGCCTTCTAAAAACTGATTCTGAATTGCCATTACAGCTTTTACCCATTCATCATCTTTTAATTCATCGGGTAAATGCTTATTCGCCATCTCAAGGTTATCGTAGAGCCCTAATATCCGCAATACCCAATCCTTATTGAAATACCTTATACTCTCGCTCGCCCTCTCACTCTCCCCTTTCTTCAGATTCTCATAATCTGCCTTTGCTCTTTGCCACCCAGCCAGATACTCGTCCCGCAATTTCTCCGCTTCAACGAATTTTCCCTTAAGCACTTCTACAGGTGTTAATTTTTTTATTTTTTGTTTATTTTCCATAGTTTTATCCCAGCTTAAATATTTTATTGCAAAACGGACATGTAACTTTTCCGCAGTTAGGATCACCTAAAATAATTATCTCTAAATTTTCAATTCTATTATCATGCCTTATTTTATTTTTGTGGTGTACAAGTTCATTTGCTCGCAATGGTCTACCTACAATTTGCTCAGCCATAAGTCTATGTTCTGCAACATAGCCTTTTTTATTGGCATAAGGGTGTTCTGGCTTAAGTACCCATGCATAGCCTGCCTTACCTTCTACATACCTACCGCCTTTCCAGTAAGGATTTTTAGACCCCTTGTTATCTCCGCTATAAGGTCTAATTTCTCTTATTTCAAAATAGGCTGCCCATCTTGAAATGGTTGTAATACTTACATCACATTCAGTAGCTATTTTTGAAACGCATAAGTTTTCATCAATTAACATCTTCAATAACCAGTCCTTATTTTGATATATTTTTTTATTCTTTCTCATACTTTCCATTATATATAATTAGATTAAAAAGTCAAGAGTGCTAATATATAGATCTGACTATGAATTATAAATTTGTTATCCACAAGAGGGGTTTTTGTTTTTTCTGTTGTTTTGTTACAATAAAGAATGCGAAACATTATTAAAGCAAAACATTTAACTTGGATTGATGTCAAAGGCCCTGATGAAAATGATTTAGATTATTTAAAACAGAGTTTTAATCTTCATCCTTTGGTTTTGAAAGAACTCACTCCCCCACTTGATTATCCTAAGATTGAAAACTTTGACGATAAGTATTTATTTATTGTGCTTTTCTATCCCTATTATGATAGAAAAACACAACGAACTATTCCTTTAGAATTGGATATCATCGTTGGTAAGGACTATATCATAACTAACCATTATAAAGATATCGTACCATTGAAAGCTATCTTTGATAAATGTAATCTTTATGAAGATATAAGAGAAGAATATACAGATGAAGGTCCTGGTGAATTAGTTTATAGAATTATTGATAAGATATTAGCTGCTTCTTTCCCTAAATTAAGTCATATAAAAAAGCATATTGATGAAATAGAAGAATCCATTTATAGTAATAAGTTTCAAGAATGTGTTACTAAAATATCTTTAGTAAAAAGAGATATAATTGGATTCCAACGAATAATTGAACCACAAAAGTTAGTTCTAACAAACCTTATAAAAGAAGCTGACAAGTTCTTTGATGATGATATGCAACCATATTTTAATGACTTAAAAAATGTATTTAATAGAGTAGTTAATTTATTAAACGCAAGTCGTAAAACTATTTCTGCCTTGGACTCAACCAACCAATCACTTCTTACAACGAAAACAAATGATATTATACGAGTACTAACTATCTTTTCTGTAATTGTTTTTCCCTTAACTCTATTAGCTGGTATGTTTGGTATGAATACAAACTACCTACCGTTTATAGGTAAAGCTTATGACTTTTGGGTAATACTTGGGCTTATGTTAATAGGTGCAATTGTGATGCTTGGGATCTTCAAAATTAAAAAATGGATATAAACAAAAACAAAAACAAAGGTCAGACCTCTCCTGACTCGAGCTCAGCTTTTTAGAGGTCTGACCTTTGTTTTTGTTTTTATTTATACTCACCAGAGCATAACAATCCCTAAGCTCAATGCCTCCGCATTTCGCTAACGGATTATTTATACTCACCAGAGCATAACAATCCCTAAATTCAAGCTTCACTTCGTTCGCTTTCATTAAGAGATTATTTATAGTAAACTTTGGAAAACCTCAAATCAATGTATTTGAGGTTTTTTACTTTTTCTTGTGAAATTTCTTTTTCAAAAAGTAATTTTAATTTTGTTATCGTCATTTCAATATCACTCCCTAAAACAAAATATACTTTACAACCTCCTTTCATTACTACATGAAGCATTTCTTCAGAATCAGTAATAAAATGTGAAACTTCTATTGATAAATCATTATTAAAAACTTGATTAATTCTAATTATTTGAGATAATTTTTCACTTGGAATAGCTTCTGATAACAGCTCTACAAATAAATCTTCCGTATTAATTTTGTTTTGTGTATAAATCAAAGGCAATTCTTGTATATTGTTTGCTTGCTCCCAAACAGATAAAACATCTGTTGAAGTTGCAGTTATTGTTGAAGGTTTGAAAATAATTCCTTGTTTATCAATAAAATAGCAATCTGTTTCATCATAACACCACACAGCTGACGGGTCTCTTTCATAAAGCTCAACAAATAACCTATGAGGAAATTCCCTTTTAATTATCATGGC
>JABMPZ010000101.1 GCA_013203565.1 Parcubacteria group bacterium
CAAATGGGCACGATCGTGCCCATTTGTTGCCATCTGTCATATTAATATTTTCGGACATTTGGGAACGATCGTTCTCGTTTGTCCGCAAAGATATTTAAGAGCCGAGCAGAGTTTTTGCTTGGTTTATTAATTTTGTTAATTGGACACTTGGGACTCCGAGTTGTCGGCTTAATGTGTTTGCCCTTACATTTATAATATCTTTTGCTAACATAATATCTTTGCTGGCAAACTTTTCAGCTGTTTGTTTGTTTAAGGATGGTAAAATAGTAATTGGATAAAGTTGATGTTTGTCTATTAAACGCTCAAGTCCATCTCCTTCTGGATAACGCCACCCAAGAAGCTCAACTCCCATACATTTAGAGTATTTAATTGCATGTCCTGAAAACTTTGTGTTTGTTACAAGAACACTTTTCGCATTAAGCCCTTGGAATTCTTTTTTATTCAAGAAAACACCACTTTGAATGTCTAAGAATCTTGCATGGTTTGCTAAAGCCACATACATATCTATTCTATTCCCAGGTTGATTGCGATATTTGCACTCCCCTATCTTTAATGCGTCTTGTTTGTTTGCTACAAAATCAATTTCATAATCTTTAATGCATTTTCCTGCAATAGTTTGATTTATTTTCACACTATAGCCCGCTTCTTTATAAACAGCCCCGATAAACTTTTCAAAATAGAAGCCAGCAGGGCCCATTTTCCTCATTGCCTCCTTCAAACTAAACCTCATAGCAGACGCAGGTGTTTCTTTATGCAAAAGAGCCCTGACTTTCTTGTAAATATCAGAAGTAGTCATTCCATCAATGGCCTCTGCCTCAATACGAGAGGCAATGTCCCGAGCCAACTGATTAGAAGCACCAACATTCTTAGCTGCACGATAAACTTTCTTTACAGAAAGCAATTCTCTCTCCCCTCTTTGATTAATAACATAAGGAATATTTACCATATATTTATAATTAAAAACCCTTATCCTCATTTTATCACATACTATTGTGATAAAAAAGGATAAGGGAACTGATTCAAAGTGCTACAGCCGTCTCTGGGGGCTTAAATGACTCAAGTGCCTCATATTCACTGTCATATTTCTCAAATACTTGGTCCAACTTGGTTATAACGAGCAGATACCTCACAGACCTACCGACATTGAGTAGGACCACTTTAGTCCCTTTTCTTGTCAGGTAAGTATAAGCCCCAATCAGCATTCCAAGCCCTACGGAGTCCATCATTGGAACCTTCATAAGGTTTAGGATAATACCTTTATTATTGGGCAGATCCATACTTCCTTGAATGGCTTCATTAAGATCAAATCTGCGGTCTCCAATGATCTCTCCAGCAACATCAAGGATAGCAATATCATCGCTTATTCTCCTATCAATGCTGAAAATAACCTTATCTGTTTCTTCTTTTTCTCCCGTCTCTTCATTCGTTAAGGTCTTTTTTATCTCTACGACTCTTTCTATATCAGCCATGACTTCCTCCTTTAGGGAATTAAAGTTAATAGCTTAAACATTTAAGCCATATACAAGGTAAAAAATACCTATATATCTGTTTTACTCTTTTTATATACAAAGTCAAGCTTACGATCCGAAACCGGGTAGGCCGGACATTTTGCTTGCTATAATTCCTTGTAGCTTCTTCATCGCGTCGTTTACACACTCTTTTATAATTTGCTCTTGGTCTGTTTGAGATAACTCTGGGTTTAATCTTACTTCTTCTACTTGCATATTGCCATTAATAACTACTTTAACTCCATTTATCTCAACTTCAGCTCTTTCTTTGCCTAATTCATTCTGAATATCATGTAATTGTTTTATTTGTTTGAATTTATCCAACATATTCTATTTATTAATTGATAACTTAAAAATCGTGTGTGCTATTTGTGATTGTATTATGCTCCAGAGGTTTTGAAAGGCTCTATGGCCTTCTGTTTTGTATTCAACTAAAGGGTCTTTGCCTCCATAGGCACGGAGATGAACAGCATCCTTTAGATGGTCCATATTAACAAGGTGTTCTGTCCAATACATATCAAGAGATTTTAAACATGCATACCGTAGAATGTTTTCTACTGGCTCTTTGCCCTCTGTCTCTTGTTTGTGATTGATTAATTCTTTAACAAAACTATTCAATGGCGCAATTATTGCTTCAGATGATTTTAATTCTTTAATCTTCTGTTTAATTTCTTCAGAAATTGGAAACATTGTTCTTAATTCCTCAATCATTTCCTCTACATTCATCTTACTATCTTGAGAATGAGTAAAAACAATACTCTCTATCTCGTTATACAGGATATCAAGAACAAACTCTTCTAATTGCTGATAATCTTTTTTCAGAATATCATTTCTTTGAGAGTAAATCTTGTTCCTATGCTTACTCATAACATCATCATACTCTAAAATATGTTGTCTTGAGTCAAAATACATACCCTCTACTTTGTTTTGAGCTTTCTCAATTGCTGATGAGATTATCTTTGCTTCAATTGGCTGGTCTTCAGGTAGTTTTAACATATTCATCACATTTTGCATCTTATCTCCACCGAATATCTTCATAAGTTCGTCTTCCAAAGAAACAAAAAACTGTGAAGACCCAGGGTCACCCTGTCTTCCTGAACGGCCCCTTAACTGATTATCTATTCTACGGGCTTCATGGCGTTCTGTTCCAATAACATGAAGTCCTCCGAGTTCTTTTATCTTACTTGCTTCTTCATCAGTTGAAGGGTTACCCCCTAAAACAATGTCCACTCCCCTACCTGCCATATTAGTTGCTACTGTTACAGCACCTATTTTACCTGCCTGCGCTATAATCTCACCTTCTCTTTGGTGGTTCTTAGCATTTAGGATTTCATGTTTAATTCCTTCTCTGTTCAAAAGTTGACTTAGATATTCATTTCTCTCAACACTTCTTGTTCCTATTAACACAGGTTGTCCTTTTTCATTCCTTTGCTTTGTTTCTTTAATTATTGCCTTGAATTTGCCTGCTTCTGTTCTATAAATTAAATCAGCAAGCGCCTCTCTAATGAGTGGCTTGTTAGTCGGCACCACAACAACCTCTAATTTATATACTTTATCCAATTCTTCAGCTGAAGTTGTAGCTGTACCTGTCATTCCAGATAGTTTTTCATACATTCTAAAATAGTTTTGAAATGTGATAGTAGCTAAAATCTTTGACTCTGGCTTTACCTCAACATTCTCTTTTGCCTCAATTGCTTGATGTAAACCACTTGAGTATCTTCTACCAGGCATTAAACGGCCTGTAAATTCATCAATAATTACTACTTCACCTTGTTTTACGATATAGCTTTTATCTTTATGGAAGAATGTATGGGATCTTAATGCTTGCTCTAAATAGTGGAGGTATTTCATTCCCTTACTATCATAAACATTATCAACTCCAAGTATTCTTTCTATCTTTTCAATCCCCTGCTCTGTTAGGGTGGCTGCTCTTAACTTTTCATCCGTGTTATAGTCAACATCTACTTTTAAGTTAGGGACAATCCTTGATAATTCTTTGTATAGTTTTGATGATTCAAAATCTGGCTGTGAAATTATTAAAGGAGTTCTTGCTTCATCAATTAAAATAGAATCAACTTCATCAATTATGACAAAATGGAATTCTCTTTGAACTTTATCTTTAAGATTATGCGCCATATTGTCTCTTAGATAGTCAAAGCCAAACTCGTTATTAGTACCATAAGTAATATCTGCCTGATATGCTTGTCTTCTTTCTACTGGTCTTAGAAAATCTTCAACTACTTTAAATCCTCCAACTGTATCACGCTGTTCATCTTTTTCTTCTGGAGTATCTTCAGTGTTTCTCTCCTCTATATAGCTTGGGTCATAAATAAATGCTGAATCATGAATAATACATCCAATAGAAAGCCCAAGAGCGTGATATATCTGCCCCATCCATACAGCATCTCTTTTAGCTAAGTAATCATTCACTGTTATAACATGAACTCCTTTTTCTGTGAGAGCATTTAAGTATGTTGGTAGAGTACAAGCAAGGGTTTTACCTTCACCTGTTTTCATTTCAGCAACTTTTCCTTGATGTAAAACAATACCACCAATCAACTGAACATCATAATGTCTTTGCTTGAGTGTTCGTTTACTTGCCTCTCTTACTACAGCAAATGCCTCTGGTAAAATACTATCTAAGTTCTCTCCTTTTTGAATCCGTTCTTTGAAATCTTTTGTCTTATTTTTTAATTCATCCAAAGAAAGCGCTCCAAGCTCTTTTTCAAGACCATTTATTTTCTCAACTGTATTAGACAAGCCCTTAATGAATTTCTCATTAGGGTCTGTAAAGAATTTTGAAAATAGTTTCATAATTTTAGAAAAAATTAAAAGCCGAGATATCGCAATTCTTCTTCAAGAACAATATCAAATTTTTCTTTTATTTTTGTTTTGATTAATTTTATTAATTCTAAAACATCATTTGCTGTTGCCCCTCCTAAGTTAACAATAAAATTTGAATGTTTATCAGATATTTGCGCTTTACCTATTATCTTACCAGCAAGCCCTACTTCTTTAATCAATAATCCTGCTGCTGTTTTGTCATCAGGGTTCTTAAATATGCAACCAGCAGATGGTAAGGGTGTATGATTGTCTCTCCTATATTTCAAAACTCTTAACACTTCTTGCTTAATTTCTTGTTTATCCTTTCTCTTCAAAACTAATAGAGCTGATAATATAATAAGGCTAGGGTTTGTCTTAAAAATACTACTTTTATAGTCAAACTCGCACTCGTCTTTGGTCAATTTTTTTATTTCAAGAGTTTCAGTATCCAAAACTTCTACCTCTTTTACATTATCAGATGTATCAACTCCAAATCCACCAGCAACATTATATATTGCCCCTCCTACTGTGATATTAGGAATTCCTGCAGCCCATTCAAACCCACTTAATCCTTCATCATTAGAGAGTTTAAGTAATTGAAGAATCTTTACTCCTGCTTCTGCAAAAACACAAACATCAAAATCCTCATTGCAACTTTCAATTCTATGTTCTTTATTTTGTATCCTAATTACTAAACCATCAAAACCATTATCGCTTACTAATAGATTACTACCTCCACCTAAAACAAAAAAAGGGACACTCTCTTGTTTTGCCCATTTTATTGCTTCAATGATATCTTCCCTATTATTTGCAGTAAAGAAGTATTTAGCTCTCCCTCCTATTTTAAAAGTTGTATAATCTTTCAGGAGAACGGCTTTCTCAAATTTTTGTATCATATCTATAAACGAGATATTTCCCGTATTTTGAGCCCCTTACATATATACACACAAAAAGAGGCGCATAACACGAGCCGGGAGGGTAAACCTCCAATATGATCTAAGTGAGGACCAGCTCCCGAGCTCACCTTTATTCTACCTTTTTCATAAAACACAGTCAACAGTATTTGTACTAAAAAGCAAAAGACCTTGTCCGAAAACAAAATCTTTTGCTGATCATTAATTGAAGTATATCTAAATGAATAGATAAGCCCTCACTTAAAACAATTTTAACAAATCATTAGCCATTTGTCAACCCTTTTACAACTCTTAACCCTGCGTGTTCCACTTGCTATTCTTCGGGAATACCGCCTAAGAGGGCATCGAACTCACCATCCCATTTCGGATTAATTGCAAGCGCTTTTTGAATAAATTCCTTGGCTTTGTCATATTCCTCTGCTCTTATTGCCACTGCAATTAATGTTTGATGAGAATTAAGCCATTCTGGCTCAAGGTCAACAGCTGTTTGAGCAAATTGTATGGCAGTTTCATATTCTTTCATATGAACTTTTGTTTGAGCCAAAGACCAATATGCCTGCTGATGGTTTGGAGATAAAGCCATAGCTCTGTTTCCGTATTCTTCAGCTAAAGAAAGCTTATTAATATCAAGAATAGCATAAATGTTATGAATTTGAGCTAACTTAAGAGTTGTCCTGTAATCAGTAGGGGTTGTTTTTATTGTCTTTTCTAACTCTGTAATAACAAAATCCAATTCTTTAATAAGTGTCGCTTTTGGTATGGTTTCTAAATTTTCATGCACAAATTGCTGTGTATGTTGAGCAAAGAAATTCCTAATTTGATACTTACCCATAGGACTGGCTTCTAATGCTTTTTTGTAATATACAAGTCGCTCTTCAGGAGACCCAGTTATTATTGATTGTATTACTAAGCTATCTGTTTTGAGCGGTTGAATAACAAACTCAAAAAAGGTAACAAGAAAAACAAGCAAGAAAATAACTCCTACCCAAGGTCGGACTGGTTTTACTTGAGTAGATTGTGGTTTTTCAGGGCTTACTAAAAAAGCAATAAAACTAATAATAAGGATAAAGAGCATCAGGCTTGCAGGCATATCAAAAACAGTAAGGTTTTGTATAAAATAAGAGATAGGTAAAGCTAAAAATACAGAAAACAGCCAAAAACTAATGGTTTTCTGTTTAAAATATTTCTTTATTAATGCAAAAGCCATCGTTACAAACAAACCAAGATACGCAAAAACACCAAAAATACCTGTGGTAACTAATGTATCAAGCACAATATTATGAGTTCTATCAAACCAAATCTCACTTCCACACTTACCTGTGTATAAACATGGATTAAAAAACTTAGGAAAAAGAATTATATAGTTTTCAGGTCCCCAACCAAACATTGGTCTTTCTAAAAATCCTTTCCAAGCCATTTGCCAATTAATAAAACGAGAAGCAGAAGTTAATTCAACAAACTTATTCAATACAAAACTACCCGGAATAAAAAGTAAAATCACAAGAGAAAGAACCGTTAGAGAGAAAACAGCTAAAGCAATCCTACTTGCAATTTTCACTCCCCTATTTTTTACCTTGAAGCTCAAGTATAAAAGACCAATTAGAGCTATCCCGCCCATTGTTCCTAAAGTAGCAGAACGAGCACCAGCAAAATATATACTTAATCCAGATGCAACAGCCATTATCGCAATCAATATTTTAAGATATTTGTTTTTTTCTTCAAAAAATAAATATATAGCAAAGAAAACTTGAAATAAAAGATATGTGCCTAAAAAAGAGGTATTGCCTAAAGCAGAGCCACCTAATTTATAAATAACAATACCTACTTCAGCAAGTAAAGTAGGGATAGAAACTAAAGCGCCTATACAAATAGAAATCCAAAAAATCATCCGCCATTCAGATATTTTTCTAAAGCTGGAGGAAATAGCTAAAAACAAACCAAATAAATGTAACCATATCAAAAGCCCTGTCATTCTCTCAAACTTGGACCAAAAAGACCTTGAGAAATCAGCGCCTAAAATTGAGCTAAGAATTACAATAATTAAATAACAAACAAAAACCGTAAGAATTTTATTCACACTTGGACGATACTTTTTATAATGTATTGCCAAGAAAAGCCATGCAAAAAATACAATCTGGGCACACGCCATTAAATATAAGCCCTTAGGACCCACAAAAGGAAAGTAATACTTGTCATATAGGATAAGCGGTGTAAACAGTATGGCAACTGTGCCAAGTCGCACAATCCATATTAAAAAAAGCTCAAGCCCCTTTGGTTTGGCTATATGAACTTGTTCATTGCTTGTTGCTGATACATTTTGCAAGGCTTGTCGTTTCTCTTTTTTCATTCTTGATTTTTTTCCCATATAATTAAAATGATTTTATAAAGAGATGGTTTTGAAACCATCTCAAACTAAATTTAGTGTATTTTAGCTTGAATCTAGAAAGAATTCAAGTTAAGATAATATAATGGATAAAAAATTAAGACAATCTACTTTGCTTGTTGGTGATATAATTTTAGCTTATACAGCCCTTTTGATTACAGTGACTTTGGGCTTTTGGGGTAAGTTCACTTGGGATATATTTTCCAGACATCTTTTGCCATTTTCCTTGCTATATCTTGTATGGTTTTTATCTTTTTATATCTTTGGACTTTACGACTTAAATTTTATTAGACCGAAATCAGAATTACTTGCAAGAACAGGACAAGGTCTTGCTGTTTGTTTTGCCGTTGGATTGGCTTTCTTCTATTTAGTCCCAATGTTTGGCATTACACCTAAAACTAATCTCTTAATTAGCATTGCACTCTTCGGTGGATTCACTCTACTCTGGCGTCGTTTGTTTTATACCCTATTTTCTTCTTTATATTTACAAAATGTAAGCTTCTTGGGTCAAAGTGAGCTAGCTAATCAATTAGCTAATGTAATAAAAGACCAACCCCAATTAGGTTATAGATTTATAAAGTTCTTGAATAAGACAGTTCCATTAAAAGCTCAACTCAAACAAACGAAAACAAACATTGTAATTATTTCTGAAGATATTAGTAATAATAAAAACATAACAGAAGCTCTCTATGTGTGTTTGCCATTAAAAGTAGCTTTCATTGATTTAGCTAAAGCATATGAAATTATCTTACAAAAAGTTCCAGTTGATTTTGTAAACCAAAACTGGATATTAAGAAATGTAGCTGTGAGTGAAAAAAAGATCTATGACAAAATAAAGAGAATTCTTGATATATTAGCTTCTTTGCTTTTAATGGCTATCACCTCCCCTATTTGGGCTGGTGTTGCTATGGCTATTATGTCAGAAGACAAAGGCCCTATTTTTTACAGACAAACTCGGTTAGGTAAAGATGGAAAACCATTCCTTGTTTGGAAATTCAGGTCAATGGTTGTTGATGCAGAAAAAAAGGGCCCTCAATGGGCAGAGAAAAAAGATAAAAGAGTTACTAAAACAGGAAACATCTTACGAAGGTTCCATTTAGATGAATTCCCGCAGTTAATCAATGTATTCTGGGGTAATATCTCTTTAACAGGCCCAAGACCAGAACGCCCAGAGTTTGTTAAAAAACTAGAAAAAGAAATACCTCATTATCATTTAAGACATTTAATTAAACCTGGCTTTACTGGCTGGGCACAGGTTAAGTTTATACAATATGCAAGAAGTACAAACGAGAGTCATGAAAAATTCCAACATGACCTATACTATATGAAAAACAGAGCTTTTCTCTTAGATTTAGCCATACTTCTAAAAACATTCCAGCTATTCTTCAAACAAGAAAGAGGTTCCAAAAATTAACTCAATCAAAAAATCCCCGTGTTTGTTACCGAGAAATCCCAGCGGTTCAACCACGGGGGTTTTTAGTTTTATAGTAATCACAAAACTGCATAACGCTTTGCCACTCCAGAGTAGCAAAGAGTTATGCAGTTTTGTTTTTTAGCGCTCTCGTTTGTCACAATATGCTTTCGGACATTTTGGTTCATTTTGGAGCGCTCGCTCCGAAATGAACC
>JABMPZ010000102.1 GCA_013203565.1 Parcubacteria group bacterium
TAATATAATCCTTTCATCTTTCAATACCATAACACCGAAACCAACAGCTACTTTTTTATTTTGCATTTTTTTATTAATATTTTATAAACTCTCTTGGAGTTACCTCTATCTCTCTTAAAATTTGTCTTAAAAGCCCGCGACCAATATCCTCACCCCCATGACTCGGAACTAATGTGAACCTACCATCATCATGCTTAAAACAAATATGCGCCCCTTTCTGGCGCACCTTATAAAAACCAAGTTCTATTAAAACCTTTATTAAATCACGAGCTTTGAACATTGGTAATCTATTGCTCATATTTCTATAGTTTCAAGCCCTATAAAAAGAGGTTCTGAAGCAAAGAGTTTTAACCGTTTTCTGTATTGGACATCACTTGTGGCAACTTCCAAACAAAGATAAATTGCCTCCCTTATTCTTTTAGTAAGTTCAGACAATGTTTTTGCTTGAGTATAACATCCCGGCAAAGCTGGTACAGAAGCCATAAAATAACCATCTTCATCCTGTTCAATAATAATTTTGAATTGTTTTTTTATTTTAGCCATATTTTTTTAATTATTAAGCATAGTATATCAATCTTTTATCAAAAAATCAATCTACTATGCTATTATAACTCCCCTCTTGTCTTCAACTCTTGCATCATATCTCCATATTTTTTGTGAATCAATTCTGCTGTGGGGGCTAAAACTTTTAGCAAATCCAAACACTCCTGCCTTGCTTGTTCTTCATCTTCAGAAGAGTGCACCATTCTTTCTATTTCCATAAAATCCCCTAACTTCTCTACTTTATCTAAACATATCTTAAAATCTTTGTATTTATATACTTCTCTAAACTTAGCCACAGTAAAGGCCTCCTCAAAATTAAGCTTATCTAAAAACTTTAAGCCGTCTTCAACTTCATGTAGTTTTGATTGTATCTCTAGTCCCCCGCCCATTCTAACAATCTCTTTAAACTCCAGTGACTTACTGTTGTCTGTTTCCCTTATACGAGCACTAAGCCCACCCTCAACAATAAGATGATTATCATCTAAAAACATTTCATGACCAAAAACTCTATCAATTTGATTTTTTGTTTCAATTAGTTTAGAACCAAGCTCATCTAACTTATTTTTTATACTCTCAAAATTATTAACTTTTACTCTTATTTCTACTTCTTTCATATGTTTTTGTATTAAGTTAATAAATTAGTTATTAGTGCTACCATTGTTTCTTTTTCTTGGGTTCTGCTTTCTGCTACTAATAGCGCTAATGCGGTTAGGGTATTGTCATTTATTCTTTTCTCTCCTTTTCTATTATATAGGAAATTGTTTCTGGATAGAAATAAGATAAATAACAAAGAGGCGATTCTTTTGTTGCCGTCAACAAACACATGGTCTTTTATAACAAAATATAGAAGATGGGCGGCTCTTTCTTCAATACTGTTATACAATGGTTTATCTGCGATTTCTTGGTTTAAATTACCTAAAATACCTTCAAGCCCTTGTTCTCTTTCGATTCCAAAGTATCTGCCTGCTTCTTTTTTCTTCAATAACTTCTTTTTTAATTCTTTAATAATTTCTTTTGATTCTTCATATTCAAAAACCTTAACTGCTTTTTTACTTCCTTTAATTTCGAGAGATTTTTTATCATATCTCTCTAAAAGTATCCAAGAATTAGCATAATCAGTAATTACTTTTAATAACCCTGCTTTTTCATCACCTTCTAATTCTTTTCTCTGCATTACATCCTGAAGCAAGGCGATAGTTCTTTCTAATCCACTTAAACGCATTTTCTGCCTTTCTCTTAGACGCCTCTGGTTAACAACAACACCCTTAACAATATAGTCCCTTATTGTTTTAGTAGCCCAAATACGAAATTTAGTGCCTTGTTTGGAGTTCACTCTATATCCCACAGAAATAATCATATCCAAATTATAGAAGTTTGTATTGTATTGTTTTCTATCAGAAGCAGTTATCCGGAAATTCCGGATAACTAAACTCTTTTTCAATTCTTTCTCACGAAAGATATTATTTATATGCTCATTTATTGTTCTTACATTCTTATTAAACAATCCAGCCATTTGCTTTTGACTAAGCCAAACGGTTTCCTGTTCTAATTTAACTTTCAAACGGGCATCGCCTGTTTTTGGCTTGTATATTATTATCTCCCCTTTTTGCGGGCTTGTTTCTTTAATAACTTTTGACATAAAATATTAAGCTGGTTAATTGCTTTATTCTAACAGAAAAACTCTTTCACTGGAAATAAAAAAATACAATTTTGACATTTTTATAAAAAAATGATAAGTTTATATCATCTGAAAATAGACAGTTCGTTACATAACATTAAATAGGGAGAATGCGCTATGAATAAGAAACTTTTAGAAGGAAAAAGTATTGCTGTTTTGGCTCCAATGCATCTATCAGAGCATCTAGCTTTGCCAATTCTAAAAGATCAGCATTGTATATGCTATATCTATCGTAAAGAATTCAACCTTATTCGCGGAATGCAAAAGCGTGGCTTAAATATAGCGATGATTTGCGTTCAGTCGAATAGTAGTGAAAATCATATCTGGGAAATAGTCAAAACGTTGCAAAAACAAATCAACAATGTACGCATAATCTTAATTGCCTCCACAGGTTATCAGAAAAATGCAAATGGTTACCAAAATAGTTTATTCAATGAATTAATACATTTTTCTAGGATAACCGTGTCTGTATATCCTGAAAAACAACACCTTATTCAACCAACACCAAAAAAAGAACCCATAGCAGAAGAGACTCCAGAAGAATACTTTAAAGGAATGGACATTGGGTCTGCAGAACCGCATAAGCCATTCAGTACCAAGACTTTTTCCGAGGTAAATTGACACCATATGTCAACAACAGACCTTCATCTAACGGGTGGATGAGGGTCTTTTTTCATATAATATGTTAGAATAAATTAATGAAATATAAGATATTCATTTTAGTGGTTTTGGTTTTTCTTGTTTGCGCAAGTTATACTCTAGCCCAAAATACACCTCCAGTTAATGCTGGTTTCGTCAGTGGTATTTGGTTTTCCCAAAGTACTTTTTTTGCTAATCAAAAAGTACGGGCCTACAGTGCCATCCAAAATCAATCTAGCTTTGATATTCTTGGGAAAGTAGAGTTTTATGATAATGAAACTTTGATTGACTCATCAAACTTTTCAGCTATTAGTAATAGATTAATTGAGGTCTGGGCTGATTGGACCCCAACATACGGCAACCATGAGATTTATGCGAAAATTGTTGAAATAAAGAAATCAGAAATAGGAAAAAGCCCTGAAGATATTATTCTACCAAATACTATTTCAACTAAATATGAGATATTTATTGATGAGGACACTGATGAGGATAGAATAGGTAATAAAGATGACCCAGATGATGATAATGATGGTATATCAGATGTAGTAGAAATAGCACAGAACTCTGATCCTTTAGTTAAAGATTCTAAGCCTGTTAATACAAATAATCAAAACGCTACGGCTGATTCTTCTGTCCATCAGGGAGCTGGCGTTACCCTACCCGTACAAACAAATGAAGGTAATATTGGTGATGAAATAGATGATTCTGATTATGTTTTCCAACAACTTAAAAAAAGAGTTAATGGAACAATGACTCGAACTTCAGAAAAGCTTGCTGAATTTGCTAAATTGAAAATAGAGCCAGCAAAAGAAAGAGTAAAACGCAAAATAGAGCATGAATCCAGTACTCCAAAAAAAGCAACCAACTATTTATGGCTGGCTGCACTTGGAGTTGCTACTAAAGCTCTAAATAGCAAGAATATACTGTACCTCGCACTCTTTATCGCTATTTTCTTCATAATCATCTTTATTACTAAATTACTTAAACGGTCTCGTAGTTAATTCATAAATGAAATAAAGCCCCAGATATTAATCTAGGGCTTTATTTTACTTCAGAATATTAAAGGTCGTAATATTCTTCTGCTTGTATCCTATTTTTTATCTTTTCTACCAACTTTTCAGGATGCCATTCTGATTTAATGAAAAATGCATAAATTTTGTTTTCTAAAACATTCGCTAGAACCTCAATGTCACTTGAGTTGGCTAGTATAATCACTGGCACATCTCTACCCCAATCATCAGTTCTTAATTTTTTTAACATTGTTATCCCATTTGTTTTTGGTATAAAAATATCAATTAAAATCAAATCCGGATGCTTTTGAAAAGCGAGTTTTAATCCTTGATTTTCATCTTCTGCCCTAATTACCTTAAATCCCTCACCAATGAGATAGGCAGTAAGTGTTCGCGAAACAGGCGATTCATTCTCAACAATAAGAATTTTTTTATTCCGTTTCTTCATCTTCTAATTTATCTCTATTATTTTTAAATAGAAAAATAGTAATTCCTCCATTATCCCCTACCCCGCAATCTAAATAGTAGAGAGCTTCTTCAACTGAATGTGTTGGCCAAACATTAAAACCCCTTTCTTCAAGTTCTTTTGTGGCTTTATCTATTAAAATCTGATCGTCTTTTAACAATAAGACGGTTCTTTTTTTATGTTTTGATTTATTTTCTGGTTTTTCTTTCATATTATTATATTATCAAATATATTTACTTATCTTTTCAATAACTTGTTTTGGAGTATAGGATGTCTTAAGTAAATAATCCTTTGCCCCTAACTTGAACGCTTTTTGTTTTAATTTTGGAACATCATAATTTGAAAAAACAATAACAGCAAAGGTGGCTGTTCTTTTATTTTTCCTTAATTCTTCAAGAAAATAAATACCATCCTCTCCAGGAAGCAAAATATCAAGTAAAATTAAATCTGGTTTTTCTTTTTTAGCTAATTTCAAGCCATTCTTTGCATTGGAACTCAAAATGACTTTGAATCCTGCTTCAGAAAGATAGTACTCATACATTTCAAGTAGAGTTTTTTCATCTTCAACTAAAAGTATTTTTTTCATGTATTTTTAATATTTATAATTTAAAACTAATACCCAATTTTTCTAATCTTATAAACCATATTTTCTGCAAATGTTGCTCTCACATAATCACCAACTCTGCGTCCTAAAAGTGCCTTGCCTAATGGCGAACGGAAAGATATCTTCCCTATCTCCGGGTCCGCCTCTATAGTTCCAACTACTGTAAATCTATCTGTCCGCCCATTCTCTACCTCTACTCTAACTGTAGCCCCTAAGTCAATGACATCTTGTTTTCTTTTACTGGGTGTTTTAATCAATTCTGTATTGTTGATAATTTTTTCTAATTTTATTATCTTTGACTCCAAAGAATTCAAATCCGCTACAAAAGAAGCATGTTCTATCTCTTTATCTCTTAGGCGCAAACAATGAAAATATCTTTGTTCAACTTTTGAAGCTCTGATTCTTTTTAATTTTTCACAATTTTTTTCTATTTTATCTAATCCTTGCTTGGTTAAATAGAATTTTTTTTCATTCAACATATAAATTTAATATTTTTAGTTATTTCAATAAAAAAAGCCGAACTACTGATAGAACTTTAACGACGTTCTGTCGGTAGCTCGGCTGACTTGTACTGTATTCAAGTCCCGTGGCTTTCCGTCCCCCGATCACTCGAGGTTAGGCAATACTCACATATGTATAATAAAGGAATCAAGATATGATGTCAAGTGTGGATAACTTTTTTAAAGATATCCCTAACAAAATTATTCAATAACAAGTTTTTCTTTGCCTTGTTTAACCATTTCAATAAACACCCTGACTATTTCAGGATCAAACTGACTACCAGCGTACTTTTGCAACTCATGTAAGGCCTGTTCTGAAGTTACATTTTGAGTATAGGATCTTTTACCGTAAACCATGACCTCGTAAGCATCAACAACGGCAATTATCCGAGAAATAAGTGGAATTTCTTCTTGTTTTAATCCATGAGGATAACCATCACCGTTCCACCATTCATGATGGGCCCTAACTGCTTCAGCAACAGAAATTAATTCTGGTAATAATTTAACAATGCGATAACCTATTTCAGGATGCCTCTTAATCTCTACCCATTCATCGGGAGATAGTCTATTTGGCTTTACAATAATATGGCGAGCTACGGCAAGCTTGCCGATGTCGTGAAGGGTAGCTAAAAGCTCTAACAAATCTAATTCGCTATTAGACAACCTCATATGACGGCCTAATGACAAGGCCAATATCTTTAGATATTGAGTATGTTTTTGAGTTTCAGAACTTTTCTCGTTTAATGTCGTTTGTAAAGCAGAGAGTAAAGAATTACGGATGCTATTTTTATTGAGCAGTTTGTTTGCATACATTCTTTCTTCAGCTTTTATAATTATATCCTGCAAATTCTGATTCGAATCTGTTTTAGTCGCCTCTCCTAAAGCGATACTAAGAGGTATATCAATTTTTACTGAACCACCACAGGCGTTTTTAATACTACAACAAATCTCTCTAGCTATATTCTCATTTGTTCTTGGCAAAAGAAGCAAAAACTCATCACCGCCCCATCTACCAACAACATCTTCTTCACGAGAAACATTCTTTAAGATCTCAGCCATTTTTTTCAATAGCTCATCCCCTTTTTGATGACCAAGCCTATCATTGGTTAATTTCAAACCATTCACATCTCCTATAATAATACTAATTGGTAATTGCCTATCTATATCTAACCGTTTTATTTCTTCCTCAATAAAAAATCTATTATATAATCCAGTCAACTGGTCATGATGACTCCTGTATAACATTTCTTTTTCAATTTTCTTCTTTTCTGTTATATCAATAAATGACCCCATCATAGAAACGGGTTGACCAGAATCATCCTTAATTATATTAGCAGAGAATATAACATCAAATAAAGAGCCATCTTTTCTTTTTCCAATATCCTCACCACTGTCAAATCCTTTTTCTTTTACATTCTTAATAACCCGAAAAACTCTTTTCTCCTCTTGAAAAAATTCTGATAATCTTCTTCCTATTATCTCTTCCTCGCTTTCATAACCCCACATCTTAACACAAGATTTATTTACATAGGTTATTTCCCCTTTCAGGTTTGTTATTCCTATGGCAATAGTAGCTGACTCTACGGCATGATTCTTAATCAATAATTCTTTTTGTATTTTAACTAATTTAGCATGCTCATCAGTCAACTCCAAGGCATTTGAAATATGAGAAGCAAAATTCTTTACTGATGGAATAAGATAATTACCGAAATCACTAACAGGAGACAAACTAAAAACTCCAATAATTTTTCCTTGTTGTATTAGTGGAGTTAAAACACGCAATTTTTTATTACGAAGTAACAATCTTAACAATGGTTCCGCTATTTTATTAGGAAACAACTCACTCACTGTATCAAAAACATCTACATAAAAAGTATCTCCTTGCTCAATAACCCGCCTATAAGTAGCTGACTTACTCAAATCAATCCTATAATCCTCTAGGCCGACACCAATGATTTTGCTCCCTAATTTTATGTACTGATCCTTTATTGATATGGCTACAATCTTAAGTTTTGTCTCATTATCAGTTAAGAGAAAAAGGGACATACCATAATCCTTAGAATTAATAAACTCCTGCCTTAAAACTCTAAATATCTCTTCCTTATCTTTCAAATTATGAATTTTAGTTGAAACATTTCCAATAAAATCTATAAGTCCAATAAAACTATTTAAAAGAGCATCCATTTTATTATGGTCACGAAAATGTTTTGAAGAAAAAGGAGTTTCTTTTTTATTATTGTCTGAAATAGCCATAGAAAAGCATATATAATATAATAAGAGTAACACAATTCTAACGATGAATCAATTTTGATCAAAACAACTTTGTAACAGTTCGCTCATTTTCCCGTCTTAATAGTAAAGGCAATGAATAGATAAGCCCTTAAACAAAAAACAGAGGCCAAAGCTCTGTTTTTTGTTTTCTATAATCCGTAAAATTACAAACAAAGTTCAGTTGAGAAGTCTTGCTGTCCCCTATCTAGCTGACATTTATGCTCTAATAAAATAACTTCTCCCATTTCCCAAACATCATTTACATAATTAACGCGAGCTATTTTCTTTTGCGCTCTCACAGAGTCGTCTCTTAAGCCATCATAAACTGCTTCAATATACCACACTCCATCTTTGCCATCTAATGTAGTAACTATAAAACTTTCACATTGATCATCTGCACAATCGCCCCAATTTTCAATGACTAAATCAGATGCAGTATCTTGAGGTAGCATCTCTCCTTGTTTTTCTTTAAGCCCACTAAGTTCATAAGTTAAATACTTTGTTTTTTCAACAGATAAATCAGTAGTAAAACTTTCCCATGGGTATCTATCTGTATAATTTACTATAACCTCTCCATCTTTTATCTTTATTGTTTGCGGAGCAATACGGTCACCGATTAAAATACCATTTGTTCCTCTATATCCTTCTTCTGTTTGAAGGGCTGAAGCAATATAGTAAAAAGTTCCACTTCCACCTGCATTATAGGTTAACAAAACAGCAGTGTCATCTAAATCATCTCCATTAATATCTCCTACTGCATCTGCTTCAAAGATATTCACATTAATTTTAGAAGCTGCTCCAGCCATAATCTCTTTTTCTGCTGTGCCATCTACTAAAGTAAATTGCTCCCTTGCAATTATATAAGTAGAGTTTGATGGATCAGTGCCTAATGGCACTTCTTCTAAAGGAAACTCGCTACATTTTTCTCCATCAAAGCATCCTTCTTGGCACTCACAAATCTTTATCTCATGACTATTATCTGGCGAACAGCCACAAGCACCAATCAAGCAAGAATTTGGAAAATCTTCTGTTGTTTCACAACATAATGCTGTTGTTACCTCTCCCCCAGAATCCATGCAGGCCTGTTCTGCCTCTGACAGCTCTGATTCTGTTCCCATTGATTGAAAAAACCAATAACCCAAAACAATAATGATAATAATTACTATAACTAATAATTTAGACATATATTTTTATTAAATTTTACCATAACCTTTTAATGTTATTGTAACACGACAAATACAAAAACAAAATAAAAAGGCGGTGAGATAGATTCTCGCCGCCCTTTGAATTTGTTTCCTCCTTCTTTGTTAATGTTTAAGTCGTTTTTTTACGACCTTAACTGTTTTTTGCAGAGGTAACCCAGAGACAAAATCAACTTCTGAGCCCTCTGGGCCTCCTACAAACCCTGTGACGCCTGTGATGCGCCACGTTATTTGCTTATTCTTCTTTGCTGAGGGCTTACCCTTGACAATAAGCAAGAAGGGACCTCCTCCTATTGAGGAGGGTATCATCGTGCCTATATTCATAGACACTTTTTTTACCTTACCTCCATCAAATTCCAAATCTACAGCAGCCAAATATGTCGGCTGTAATACATAGATTTCGACAACAGCCAGAATTTGATTTTTCTGGTTTTTTATAACCTCCTCCGGACTCTCATCTGAGTGTGAAAGCCACATTATTGAGGGTGGTCCAGGCGGCGGCTCTAAGTCGAGTGCCGAAACAGTAGAAACAACTAATAGAGTAACTATTGCTATTGCCACACAAAAAATTCCAAACTTTCTGGTCCAGGTCATAATGACCTCCTTGAAAAATGCCTACTAATAGCAGGCGTTAATAAGATGTTATCTTCTACTCTATTTAAAACGATAAACAGAGTAAAAAGTAACAAAAATGATACCTTTGCATCACCTAAATCATAACATATATAAATAGATTTGTCAAGTATAATGTTGATAATTCTATACTCCCCTTCCCTCTTTCATCATTATCTTAATTTATTATTAAAAAAATAAGTGGTGTAGGCAATTACCTGACACCACTCTAATGTGGTCTTTTATATCTTTTTTTTTCGTTTAACATATCGTACCCACACAGATATAAATTTATTCTGCCGACATTCACTAGCTTTATTATACCATTTTCCATATCTGGTAATATCATAATTGCAACATAATCTTGTATTTTTTTTAGTCATATATTAATTTTAATTTGCCAATCCCCAGCCATCTAACAAGTTATTGCCTTTTTCATTTTGTTTCAAAATGGGACGATCGTTCCATTTTGAACCATTTTCAAATGGCAACAAA
>JABMPZ010000009.1 GCA_013203565.1 Parcubacteria group bacterium
ATATTTCATGTTACCAATAAATTGGAAAAATGAAAACCGTAATAATTTAATTCTAAACTTTGGGTTAGCTGCATGACCAAATAGCTATGATGAAGATTGTGAGTTTTTCAGCAGACCCTAATTAGGTCATCGAGACCAATTAACAATATACACGAAGCAGTCAAAGCCGATTTAATCAGAAAAGGTATTTCTGCCAATAGAATACACCCACCCCTTGGCGAAACCAAACCTGAATTAAAACTTGCAGGATTCATAAAGCAAAAACATCAAGACGTTTGTGTTTCACCTAAAGGGTATGTTCCTGAAGAAGAAACTATGACTGAAGGTATTTTACGTGAGGCAACAGATTATTACGGTAAAGATTATACTGAGAGAACAATTTCAATTAATATTAGAAGTCAGATGAGTTCGTTGGCAAAGAATTTTGACACACTTTATGAACGAACGATTGCAGAGGCTCAAAATTTACACGTAAGATGTCCTAAAATGGTTTTAGGAGAAGTGTATATGATACCTGTAAAAGAATATGATGCTTCCGTTATGGACAATAATGATATTGCTTTTATCGACCGTGTTGGTGCTGTTGAAAAATATATAAAGTCTTTTCAAGCAATCAATGGCAGACTAAATTTTGAAAAAGAAGAGTATAAATATGAACGAGTTTGTTTGTTACTTGTTGATTTTCAGCAAACACCTGCTAAGATTTATGGCACCAATCAAGAATTGTATGATGATAATCTATTAGACGAAAATTCTGATGCAAGTATTGAAAAATTGTCTTGGGATAAATTTACTGAGGATATTTTAGAGAATTACGAAACAAGATTTGGGGGTTGAATTTTAACTTGATATTTATTAATTAGGAAGTCATCAATATCAATTTTGACAGATAAATTTTTTAGTATCTCGATTTCTTCTTTTGTAAAATTAGGAATTGTGAATTTTTCAATAAAGTTCTTTTGATAACAAGGAAAACCGCCTTGAATCGAAACACTTGTATTACTAACATAATAGTCCATTATTATTGAGTTCAAGATTTTCTGAACAACTAAAATATTTTCTTCTTTTGACATTTCGTGTGTAGAATCTTCAAATAAAGATACTTTGAGTGAATGGTCCCTATCAAAATAAATACCGTAACCATTTGTGTAATAAGCATCTTTTTCTGGAACGAATAAAAATCTTGGATGCTTACTAAATGTAGGATTTAATATTTTTTTTCCAAATCGTGTGATTCCTTGCGTTCTTCCCCAAACATAAAAAGGAGAATAGTTTCTTTTACCCTTATCTCTACTTTCTAATTTTTCTCTTTCCGAAAGTAAATATTCATAGCATTTAGTATCTTATCAATAATATTCGTGTATTTTTTGGCAAAAGTTTAATAATTCAAAGCAGGAATCAATACTGTTTCTTTAAGTTTTTCAGCAGTGATAATAAGTTCTTTCCCCAACCTTGTCAAATAGTATTTGTATGTCTTCCCTGCTTTTTTTATAAGGCCAAAAACTTTGAGCCGTTTAATAAGCCTTGATATCTTTCCGGCATTAAACATTGGCAGCCTCATTCTTAAATCTTTGTTCCTAAACCCACAGATGTTATATTCTCCTCTGAGGGCAGTAATCAATAATGACAGGTCTTGAAGGCTAAACAAGTTGAACCCTTTGTAGTTCCTATTGTTCTCTTGTTTTGATTTTGTTATTTTATCGAGCCTTTTACGTCCGGCCTCCTTGTTGTCGAAAGCCGAAATAAATTCCAAATACCGTCTGTTGGAAGCCTTGAACAATAAAGCTAATAGTGTTAGGCTGTAAATGTTTTTCTTCAATGGGGCAAATTGCATAGTCTTTGTTCCATTGCGGTGTTCAACCTCTCGGTAGTGTTTAAAAAAACTCACATCGTTAGTTGTGGTTTCAATACGCAGTATTTTGGAGAACTTATCGTACATCTTAATTGAGCTTTTGCCCATAGTATGCTTTATACGGCTGCCTTCAATTCGGATATTGTAATTATTCCCCATTTCGCCTTGATATCTCGGATCAACTTTGTGCCCAAGAAATGTAGCAATGTTGTCTGGTTTTACAGTATGTATGGCCGTAGCAGTAAGTTCTGAATATATGGATTGCAGGTATTCTTGTTTTTTGAAAACAATATCGGTAGCATATTCAGCCTGCATGATGCTCCAATGGTATACCTGATTGAATGATGAATAGATTGGGCAATATGTTTTTGCCAGTTGGTCAAGCCGCTTGTGGATTTTCTTAATATCTATATTGTCGCAGATTTCTTGTGCCTTGCTGAAATCCTCTATGTAATCAAAGGCATTGTCTATCATGGAAAACTTTATCCCATGTTTATCCAGCTCGTTGGCCAGGATATTGTGCCCGTTAATGTAAACCTGTAATTTGAATGGACACCACGTGGGGACCCTGACATAGCCATAGCCAAGATAGGGGTCAATGAAGTAGAAATAGTAATGTAGGCACTTGCTTTGTGCTCCCTTGAGAAATGTTTTTCCCGATTGCTTGTCGTGCCATGGTTTGTAGCTACCGCAAGCTTCCATGGCCGAAAGAATATGCACAAGGCCTATGTGCGTACCCCTTTTATCCAATACTTTTTTCACCAAATCTTCTTTGCGGATGTGAGATTTTGAAACAAACTCTATTTCAACCCCGTTGTCTTTTGCCAATTGTTCAGCATTGGAACGTAATTCTTCCTTAAAAGGCTCTGCAAATTTGGGATAGTCAAAAATCCGTATCCCCTTTGAATATAAATAAGATGTCATTCCTTGGGCATGGCAAATTTGTGGGAGAGTCCCAGTTATTATCACCCTGTCCAGGCAGCTTAGTTCTCCAGCTATCTTTTCTCTATATGTTGCAGTTAATAATTCCATGCCCGAAAATTACACTTTTTTTCCCTGTTTGGTTCTGGCTCGTCCAGGTTATGAT
>JABMPZ010000010.1 GCA_013203565.1 Parcubacteria group bacterium
CATCTTGGATGGCATAAAGGAAAGAACAGTAAACAATAATTCTTAATTGGCATAAAGAATAATATAATTAAAAAAACTAGCCAAACCATTTGCCATTTATTCCTATAAACACATTTGATAAAATAGAAACATTTAAATATAAGTATATATTAATTAGATATAAATATATATCAATTAAAGGTATAAAATGTCCCAAACAACTCAAATGCTGGAAAAAGAGAAATTAAGACATTCTCCTAATTTAAATACTGTTTTAATGGTTGAAGATATATTAAGAGGCAGCGGAGAACTAATGACTTTGGCAGAATTAAAAAGAAGGTTGCCCAGAAAAGTTATGCACCAAACCTTAATTCAAATATTAGATTATCTGCAAATTAGTGGGAAAATAATTATTGGAACAAAAGGTATTCTTTGGGTATTTGCTGAGAGAAAAGAATTAGACCAATTAATCAGGAGAGGGACAGAAGTATGAATAAACCAGTAAGGGTTATTCTTTTAGATGAAGCAGAGATTGAATATAAAAGATTAAATGAATTAATAGGCCAGCAAATAAAACAAGGAAAAGGAAATACAAAAGAAATGCAGTTATTAAGGTCTATAAAACAAAAAATTGAGCTTATCAGAGTGAATCCATTTTATGGTGATAATATTCATAAAAAGGATATACCAAAGGAATACAATGTTCAAAATTTATGGAGGGTTGAACTTTCTCAGTATTGGAGAATGTTATACACCATCAGTGGAGATCAAATAGAAATAATTTGTTTTATTTTGGATATTATGGACCATCATAAATATGATAAAAAATTTGGTTATAGAAAAAAATAAGAAAAAGAAATATGGGGTATAAAGATTATTTCTAAGAAAGACATAATTTACATAAAGAAAATACCATGTGTGCAGGTTGTAAGCCTGGATAGTTAGGCGAAGTGAGAAAGTAGAGATGGCACTAAATTATGATGGGAAACGAAAAGAGGGCACTCACTTCTTAAAAATCAAATAAGCTCCAAAGACTAAACTAATAAAAGCAATTGTCTGTTGCAAAGTCAAAAGTTCTCCTAAAAATAAAGATGCTAAAATAAAAGTAAAAATAGGACTAATATTCTTCAAAGCATTAGCTGTTGCAAGGTTAGTTTTCTGAATAGCTGAGTAATAAAAAACATAAATGAAAATTGGTCCGAGCAACACACCCAAGATAAGAATTAAAAGAACATTAATATTAATTGGCTGTAGTGTTTCTCCAACTATAAAAAGGTAAATCATGCCAAAAAGGAGAATACAAAATATTCTGATTAAGTTAAGTTGGAGTTTAGGAACTTTAGGAAGAAGTTTTTTGGCTAAAAAATGATTTGTAGATTGTGAGAGTGCAGCAAAAACAACAATCAAAGAACTTAAAGCAATGGTTAAATTTGCTTTCCAATTCAGAACAAATAAACCAATTGCAATAAAAATTATTCCCACAAGTTCTTTTTTAGTAAACTTTTCTTTTAACCCGAATATTGAATACATAAGTGCAAAAATAACTGTTGTCTGCATAATGAAAGAAGTTATAGAAGCCCCAACCATTTTTGCACTTGTCATTAAAAGAAAAGTTGTTAAGGCACTCAAAAATCCAAAGACTAACAAAATAGGGAATAATTTTTTGCTAAATTTAAATTTTAAGTTCTTTGTGAAAAATAAATATCCTAACAAGATAAAGGCGGCTGCACCGAACCAATAAATCATTAAAACAGGTCTTGAAAAAAGACCGAGTAGATAAGTCCAAAAAACTAAGACTGAAGCCTGAAACAAACTTGAGATTAATGCCAATAAATTACCTTTTGACTTTGCTGAATCCATATTATGTATGTAAAATTAATTGCTTTTATTAAACTATCGAAAGTGCCCTCTTAAAAAGGTGGGACTATAAATAAGCCATTGCTATTGTGTATAACATACCTTAAAAGAAACTAGCCAAACCATTTGCCAAGGCCTTCCCGCTTTTCCTTATCAAATTCTTTAGGCAGTATCAAAATCTAATATTATTAATTTTTTCTACTA
>JABMPZ010000103.1 GCA_013203565.1 Parcubacteria group bacterium
CTTCCGTCGTGAAGTTTTATATTTTTAGGTCACAACAAGGAAGACAAGAAAAAGGTTTGCAACCGTAGCATAGCTACGGTAAAAACCTTTTTACGCAGTCTGACGCCGTTGTGGCCAAAAAGATAAAACTGTAACAGGAAACATTTTATAACCATCTCATGACATCAATTATACCGATTTTTTTTTAAGAAATTAACCATTCATTTTTATTGTTAATTTAGCAATAAAAACGAAAGGATGAAACCCTAAGTATATATAATTCTTATGCCACACGAAGTAATAAAAATTAAAAATAGAGAAGGTAGAATAGTTAATTTTAATCAGGATAAAATCACACAAGCAATTTTCAAGGCGCTTACTATTACAGGGCAGGGTGGTGATAAAATGGCTAAAAAACTTTCTGACAAGGTGGTTAAAATCACAAATAGAAGGTTTAAAAAAGGAGAGATTCCTGAAGTAGAGCAAATCCAGGACATCGTTGAGGAAGTTTTAGTGTTAGAGGATTTAGTAGAAACAACTAAATCATTTATCCTATACCGTGAACAAAGAAGAAGAATGAGGGAGGCAGATGAAATTTACGACGAAGCAGTTGAAATTTACGACAAATATATTGATAAAATGGACTGGCAGGTAAAAGAAAACTCTAATATGGGGCATTCTTTACAAGGGCTTAATAATTATGGAGTTACTACTCTTAGTAAAAGATATTGGCTTAACAAGATTTATCCTAAACAAATCAGGGAAGCTGTTGAAAGTGGTGATTTCCATGTTCACGATTTAGGCACTTTAGGCTGTTACTGTATGGGTTGGGATCTTTATGACCTACTTAAAAAAGGTTTTGGAGGAGTTTATGGAAAGGTTCAAGCTAAGCCAGCTAAGCACTTAAGAGCCGCCCTTGGTCAAGTAGTAAACTTTTTATTTTCACTTCAGGGTGAATGTGCAGGGGCCGTAGCTTTTTCTAATTTTGACACACTCTTGGCTCCTTTTATCCGTTATGATAACTTAGATTATCCTGAAGTAAAACAATGTGTGCAGGAATTTATGTTCAATATGGCAACTCCTACTAGGGTTGGATTTCAGTGCCCTTTTTCTAATGTTACCCTAGATCTAAAGCCGTCTTTAGCTTTTGCAGATCAACCTGTGATTATCGGCGGGGAGCTCCAGAAAGAAACTTATGGAGAATTTGGAGAAGAAATGAAAATGTTTGTGAAGGCCTTTTATGAAGTTATGATGGAGGGTGATAAAAACGGTAGACCGTTTCATTTTCCTATTCCCACTATCAACATTACTAAAGATTTTCCTTGGGATGATTCAGCATTTGACTTAGTTTTTGAAGCGTCGGCAAAATATGGAACAAACTACTTTGCTAATTACATTAATTCTGATATGGAGCCAGAGGATGTAAAATCTATGTGTTGTCGGTTGCGGTTGAATCTAAAAGAGCTTCATAATAGAGGCGGTGGCGGTCTTTTCGGTAGCGGAAATTTAACAGGTAGTATTGGAGTGGTCACAATTAATATGCCTCGTATTGGTCGTTCGTCAAAAACAAAGAAAGATTTTTTCAAACAATTAGACAGAGTAATGGATTTATCAAAAGAATCATTAGAAATCAAAAGAGATGCTCTTGACGATTTTATCAAAAAGGGACTATATCCTTATTCTAAATTTTATTTAGAGGGTGTACAAAAGGTACGGGGTAGTTATTTTGGGAATCATTTTTCTACAATCGGCCTTGTTGGTATGAATGAATGCTTGTTGAATTTCTTTGGTGAAGATATTGGCTCAGAATCAGGCAAGAGGTTTGCCCTAGAGGTAATGGAGCATATGAGAAATGTGTTAGTTAGGTATCAGGAAGAAACAGGCAATCTGTACAATCTAGAAGCTACTCCAGCAGAATCTACTGCTTTTCGTTTAGCTTTGAAAGATAAAGAGCGTTATTCTGACATTATTTCCGCTGGTACAAAAAAGACACCTTATTATACCAATTCAACTATGCTTCCAGTTAATTATACAGA
>JABMPZ010000104.1 GCA_013203565.1 Parcubacteria group bacterium
GTAATATGAGCGATCGCTTGATAGGAAATTCTTAATGAGCCTGTGAAGGCGAATTTTAGAAGTTCTTATGCTCCGATGAGTGAATCTATTACCATGTAATTTCTTCTATTAGGAATATACGGACATAAGGGTCTAAAGAATAAGAAGAAATCATTCTCTCTGTTTTCTTAAAAACATCATATGGACATACCCAAATACTCTTTTGGAGGCACTTGTAACCTAATAATTGTAAAATTTGTCTTAGACGAGTTCTTTGTTTTTTCTTTTTTTCTGGAATGTCATACATTACCATAATCCACTTTTTGTCTTTTCGCTTCTTTTGGTCAGTAAATACAAGGTCGGCTTTTAACGCCTTTTGTTCACCTTTTTTTGTAAGTAAAATTCCTTGTTTTTCTTTCAGGGCTTCTATTTTAATATATCCATTCTTTTTTAAATAATTTATAAACTGCGCGAATTGTTTTTTCTGTTTCTTTCTTTCTATATTCTTCCAATATTCTCTTCCTAAAGGACTAATTTGACTAAAAGTTTTCAACTTAAAAATCTCTGATGGCTCTAAAACATCTCCTGCAACTTCAAAAAACTTATAAACACTCCATAAAAATTGATCTGTAATCGGTAATTTCATTATTTTTTTGCTAATGTAATATGAGCGATCGCTCAAAATCTATTACCATCTGATTTTTAATAATTCTATCTTTTTGTATTGAGATATTAAATAATTTCATTTTTTTGTATCATTTTGCTTAAATAATCTACTAACGTAATATGAGCGATCGCTTGATAGGAAATTCTTAATGAGCCTGTGAAGGCGAATTTTAGAAGTTCTTATGCTCCGATGAGTGAATCTATTAGCATAAATATTGTTTTTATTCTACTGTATTTCATCCCTTCTTTGTCCTAAACGATTCAAAGGAAGCACACCATCACCCATCATATCTCCGAGTACTTTTAAGTGTTCACCAAACTGGTCTGCCACACAATCAACAACAGTAGTACAACATTTATCTGTTTGAGGTAAAATTACGGACTCGCCATCTACTGAAATTTCTCCGAGTTCTTCATCTGTCTCGTATATTCTCGGTCTTAATGGCGGGTTGGGGTTCAATTTATAGCATCCCATAATTTCTTGACCATTAACCTCCATCTTGCCTTTTTTCTCTCCCTCTCTACAGCCCCTATTCTCACTATCGTCAATTGCTGGTATCATACGATAAACCTTACAACTATCCTGTGTCTCATTTAAGTCAAAGCAACATTCGCCCCCTGTATCAACCTCACCTATTTCTTCATGACATCCGCTATTACCTCGTTCTCTACATCTTGGAGTGCAAACTACATTCTTTCCCAAACTACAACATTGAGCTGGCTCTAATTCTGTTGCTGACCTATAAATCTCGCTTTCATTACAAGCAGTGCTTGTATAAACTTCTCTACAAGTACCAGTCAATTGGTCTGCCAGATTATCTCCTGCCTTTCCACTAATTAAGTTAGCTATTCCATTACTTATACCCATTACAAATTGAGCTGGTCGTTCAATTAAATTTTTATTTAACACACCAACAACCTTATCTTGTGCATTAGTGATGCTCTTATCTATTAACTTTTGAGAACCAACCACATCATCTTTTGCGTCAAAAAGAACTCCATTAAGCCAATCATTACCTAGACCACCTAAAGTATCTATGTACTTCTCCTTCAAAAATGGATACCTTCCAGGTTTTTCATCAGTACCAGCCAACCAATCCATAATACTTCCTATTTTAGTCCATTCACACTTCTCCTTATCAGAACAATCAACAATTGGATATTTGAATTTCTCTTTAATAAACTCTGTTGGTGTTTTCTTTAAAAATGCCTTAAATTTTTCTTTATTACCTATATTTAAATTGCTAGTGCACCAATTTTCATTATTAATAGCAATTAAACCATCTGGGTTTTCTTCACTGTCTATTGTTGAAAGCTCAAACTCAAGTGTACCATCACAGATTGTCTTTATCATTGGCTGAACAAGACCTGTTCTGTTATTTGCTTGACTAAATATCAAACTCTCAATAGGAGTGCTTAAAAGTTTAGCAATAGCATCAGTCTGTGGCTTAATGTCTGTATATTCACCATTCGCATTAAAGTCAAATAGTACTTTATCTCCCATATCAGACAAAGCGGTTAATGGAGTTTTTGTGTTTAGGTAAGTAAGAAGCTCATTCAAAGCAGGGGGTTTTTCTCCGACTAAATTGCAGTAACTAACAATCTCTTCCCCTTTTTTATACGAACCACAACACTCATCCTTACCACCACTTCTCTTAAATACTTCATCTACATCACAATCTGCCCTACTACCACGATCTAATTCTTTATCAATTAATTCAAACATAATCTGCGCTACTTTAGGTCTTATATATGTCATCAA
>JABMPZ010000105.1 GCA_013203565.1 Parcubacteria group bacterium
ATCTCATACATCTATTTGTATTTTTTTACATCTTAATTGCCGCGGGGTGGAGAAGTCTGGTATCTCGCCGGGCTCCTAACCCGGAGGTCGTTGGTTCGAATCCACCCCCCGCAACATCAATTTTTTCAATATAATGTGGTTTACTTATATCATTAAGTGCGAAGACAACAGCTTCTATACAGGAGCCACGAATGATTTAGATAAACGGTTTCAAGCGCACAAACAAGGCAAAGGAGGGAAGTACACTGCAAGTCATAAGCCGGTGAAGATAGTGTTTTTTGAAAGGTTTAAAAATAGATCAGAAGCTCAAAAGAGAGAGATGGAAATAAAGAAGTTAACACACAACCAAAAGAAAGATTTAGTTGAGTCTTTGCTATAATAAGATTGTATTATTATAGAACTTACGGTATACTATAAACATATAAACATATCGTTAGTTTTATGGCTAAATCAAAAGAAAAAAATAAAGCTCTTAAATTGCGTCATCAAGGGAAGAGTATGAAAGAAATTGCAGAAATAGTAGGTGTTTCTAAGGGTACTGTGAGTTTATGGTGTCGTGATATACAATTAACACCGGAACAGGTTAAGAAGTTGTATGCGCGAGATTCAGGCCCAGGTTATGAAGGGAGGATGAAGGGAGCGCGTATGCAATATGAAAGGCGATTGAAAAGGATAGCTGATGGTAAAAAAGATGGCATTAAGAAACTTAAACAACTTTCAGATAGGGATTTGTTAATCGCTGGCTTGGCTTTGTATTGGGGTGAAGGTGGAAAGAAACAGAGAGATGTTAAATTAGCTAATGCAGATCCAGAAGTCATTAAATTTATGATGAAATGGTTTAGAGAGGCATGGAAAGTTGATGAGGATAGATTCAAACTTACTGTTGGGATTAATGACATACATAAACATAGAGTTAATGAAGTTGAACAGTATTGGTCAGATATTACCAAAGTACCAAGACAGCAATTTCGAAAGACCTCTCTTATTAAAGTGAAAAATAAGAAGAATTATGATAATTTTCCTGTATATTACGGAACACTTTATATTTACATCAGAAGAGGTGCGGAGATGTATTATCAAATCATGGGATTAATTGATGCGTTAGGGAAATTAGGTCAAAAGAAAATAAAAAAATAAAGGGGCGATGTAGCTCAGCGGTTAGAGCAGCTGGATCATAACCTGTGTGTCGGGGGTTCGACTCCCTCCATCGCCACAATAAAAGTTTTGAGTTCAATTCTCACCGCCGGCACAGATAGTTTTTCAACGAATTCCGTACCCGTTGGGGTGCGGTCTTGAATTTTATGGTATTTTTTGGTATAGTATCATCAATGAGAAAGATAAAAGAGTCACAAAGAATACACCAAATTGAAGCACAATGGGGTGGTTCTATAAAGAAGCTTTTTTATAATTGGCACTGGAAAAAGAATTTAACACACAAAGAGATTGCAGAAAAAATTGGTATACCACGCTCAAGTGTGACAAGATGGTTTAGACAATTTAAGATTACTTCTCAAAGTTGTCAAAGGATGACAAAAAGGCGGTGGCAGATTCGTTTAGTAAAAGTTTTAAGACAGAGAAAAAAGCAACAGTTTGTATTTGACTCTCCTTGTTTAGCGAATAAGCATTTTTTCAAGAAATGGACACCAGAGATGGCTTATGTGCTTGGCTATTTTGTAGCTGATGGTTGTATGTTTGTAAATCCAAGGGGTTCTCGTTATATAGAATTCAGTTCTGCTGATCTAAAATCAATCCAAAGAATACAGGGCATAATGAACTCTGAGCATTCAATTGGTAAAAGAGAGTTTGATAATCCTAATTGGAAAAATGGATATCGCTTACAAATTGGTAGTAAAGAGATGTTTAACGATCTTTCAGTAATTGGTTTTACTCAAAACAAAAGCAAAATTATCAAAATGCCAGTTATTCCGAAAGAGTTTCTACCAGATTTTATCAGAGGATATTTTGACGGAGATGGTTCTATTAGTTATGGTTTTCATAAAAGGAATGATCGAAATGGAAAGCCATTGCAGTTTAGGATAGTTATGAGTTTTGCGTCTGGAAGTAAGGAGTTCCTGGAGCAGTTAAAACTCATTCTTTGTAAGTTTGCAAGTGTCCAAGGTGGTTGCGTTAGTAGAAAGTCTAAGGATGAGGAAAACTTTCAATTAGCATTTAGTACGCATGATAGTAAAATAATTTTTCAGTTTATATATAGGAAAGATTCAGTAAGACATTTTTTAGAAAGAAAGTATAATAAGTTTCAAGAAGCATTTGAAATTATGCAGATATAATTTAATTTTGCGGGTGTAGCTTAGTCTGGCTCAAAGTGCGGCCCTGTCACGGCCGAGATCGTGGGTTCAAATCCCATCGCCCGCGCATAAAACAAAAACCCTATTTTAGGGTTTTTGTTTTAGTAACTACTCACCCACTTGAAGTAAAAAATACTCTTAGAACTGTCATTTTAAACCAGCAGGTCATCCATTCTTAGTAAATAATGAAGGATAGGCAAAGAATTTATGAAAAAATAAAAGGCAACAAATGGGCACGATCGTGCCCATTTGTTGCCTTTTCTTCGGAGGCTAATAACCACGC
>JABMPZ010000106.1 GCA_013203565.1 Parcubacteria group bacterium
AAGCAATGAAAAAGAAAATTAATGTTCAGAAAATGGCAGAAGCTAATAGAGCTTTTGCGCATTTAGCTAAAAAACGAGTTAAAAGGAAAATCTAAAGTGAGATGGTTCGTCGTGAAGTTTTATATTTTTAGGCCATAACAAGGAAGACAAGAAAAAGGTTTGCAACCGTAGCAGAGCTACGGTAAAAACCTTTTTACGCAGTCTGACGCCGTTAGGGTCAAAAAGATAAAACTGTAACAGGAAGTATTTTGTAATCACCTCACATTAATATGCCAAGAGAATATCCAATTGAACAAACAAGAGATATTGGGATTATTGCCCATATCGATGCTGGTAAAACCACTGTAAGTGAGCGTATTTTATTTTACACTGGAATTAGTCACAAAATAGGGGAAGTACATGAAGGTGCTGCTATTATGGATTGGATGGAACAAGAAAGAGAGAGAGGTATTACTATTACTTCAGCCGCTACTACATGTGTATGGGTTCCTTTTGGAAAAGAAAAATCAAAAGAGAACGAATATTGGATTAACATTATTGATACCCCAGGTCATATTGATTTTACTGCAGAGGTTCAAAGATCTTTAAGAGTTTTAGATGGAGCTGTTGTTGTATTTGATGGTGTGGCGGGAGTTGAGGCGCAATCAGAGACAGTTTGGCGTCAGGCAGATGAATACAAAGTACCAAGAATTTGTTTTATTAATAAAATAGATAGAATGGGAGCAAGCTTTGAAAAAAGCTTACAAAGTATTGAACAAAAATTAACTAAAGATTCTGTTGCTATCCAGATACCAATTGGAGTAGAAGCAGAACACAAAGGAGTGATTGACCTTATTACTCAAAAAGCAGTTTACTTTGAAGGTGATTTAGGTGAGAAGATAGTAGAAAAAGAAATCCCAGACGAATTAAAAGAAGAAGCAAAGATAGCAAGAGCTAAAATGTTAGAGAAGATAGCTGCCGAAGAAGAGGCATTACTTAATAAATTTGTAGGAGATGAGGAAATTGCTCCAGATGAAATTAGAAAGGTTTTAAGAAAAGCAACTTTAGATGCAAAACTTATACCTGTTTTATGTGGGACTGCATTAAAGAACAAAGGTGTTCAATTAGTTTTGGATGCTGTTTGCTATTATTTGCCAAGTCCTGTTGATTTACCTCCTGTTGTTGGAAAGATACCAGAGACAGGTGAAGAAACAGAAAGAAAACCAAGTGATGATGAGCCATTCTCTGCGTTAATGTTTAAAATTGCTTCTGACCCGTTTGTTGGAAGTTTAAACTATTTTAGAGTTTATTCAGGTACACTGACAAAGGGTTCATATATTCTGAATCCAGCGACAGGTGACAAAGAAAGAATAGGTAGGATTTTAAGAATGCACTCTAATACAAGAAAAGAGCTTGATGAAGTTTATGCTGGAGATATTGCAGCTACAGTTGGTTTACGGGGGACTGTTACAGGTCATACACTTTGTGATGAAGCACACCCTATTTTACTTGAAGAGGTTACCTTCCCAGAGCCAGTTATTTCTATTAGAATTGAGCCAAAAACAAAAGCTGACCAAGAGAAGTTGATTATGGCAATGAAGAAACTTTCTACAGAGGACCCAACCTTTAGAATAAAAGAAGATTTAGAAACAGGAGAAACAATTATGTCTGGTATGGGTGAACTACACTTAGATATTTTAGTTGATAGAATGAAAAGAGAATTTGGTGTTGAGGCAAATGTTGGTCAACCACAAGTTGCTTACAAAGAAACTATTTTTGGCGAAGCCAAAGCAGAATCTAAATATGTGCGTCAGTCAGGAGGTAGGGGACAATACGGACATGTATATATTAAGATTAAACCTTTGGAAAGAGGAGAGGGTTATGAATTCATAAATAAGATTAAGGGTGGAGTTATTCCACAAGAGTTTATTCCTGCAGTTAAAAAAGGAATCAAAGAAGCAATGGATAAAGGAATTATTGCAGGCTATCCATTAGTTGATATTGAGGCCACCTTATATGATGGCTCTTATCATGATGTTGACTCTTCAGAGGTTGCGTTTAAGATTGCAGGTAGTATTGCTTTACAAGATGCTGTTAAACAAGCTCAACCAGCTATGCTTGAGCCAATTATGAAGATTGAAGTAGGTATACCAGAAGAGTTTTTCGGCGATGTGATTGGTGACTTAAATAGAAGAAGAGGTATAATTGAAGAGACAAGTGATAGGGTTGGTCAGAAAATTATCAATGGTAAAGTTCCTTTGTCTGAAATGTTTGGTTACGCAACTTCTCTAAGAAGCTTGACACAGGGCAGAGGTGCGTTTACAATGGAATTTGATGAGTATGAAAAAGTTCCAGCTAATATAGCTGAAGCAATTGCAGAGGGGTTAAAGTCAAAGGATTGACTTTAACGGACAATTTAGCAAAATCTGTGATTTTGTGTTAAGAATTGCCCCGGGAGTTAATAAACAAGAATAATTCTATGGACTTAAATGAAATTAAAAATTTTGTAAACTCTGATGGCGAAAGAATCATATTGGTTGAGAATGGAAATCCAACAATGGTTGTAATGTCGTACAAAGAGTATAAGAAGTTGGCACAGAACGGACAAAGTTATACAGAAGAAAATATTCTAAATATTTCAGAACAAGAGTTAGGAGTTGTAAAACAAGCACAGCAAATACAGCAACCACAGCCAATGCAACCAACAGAAGATAGTGAGCTAACCTTAGAAGATTTACCGTTTTAGCTCAAAATATCGGTTTTGGGGTTGACTTTATTCTAATTTTTTATATAATTAAAGAGAACTAATTAATCATACAAACCACTGATTTTATGCGAACACTCGTTCGTCTGTTTATTAAT
>JABMPZ010000107.1 GCA_013203565.1 Parcubacteria group bacterium
AGCAGGGCTGGTTTTTGTTTTTCTTTTTAATGAAATAATAAGTTGATTTTCTTTTTGCGCAACTAAAATATCATCAGATATATCCTGTGTTAGTTCTCCTTTAGGACCTTTAATAGTAACTTTATCTGTTTGTATTGTTACTTCAACGCCCTGTGGTAATTCAATTGGTTGTTTTCCTATTCTTGACATATTTACCAAATTTCAATTAATACTTCACCGCCAATGTTTTGTTTCTTTGATTCTTGGTCGGTTAACAAACCTTTTGTAGTAGAAATAATAGCCATACCATAGCCATTTCTAACTCTTCTTATTTCTTTTGATTTCTTATAAATTCTTTGTCCTGGTTTTGAAACTCTCTTAAACCCAGAAATTGCACCTTTATTCTGCTCATCATATTTCAAATTAATTCTTACTATTTTTTTGATTTTTCTACCTCTTTTTTTGAAATCTAAAACAAAACCATTTTTTTGTAATAGTTCAGCAATCTTTAACTTTATATTAGAACAAGGCACATCCACAGCAGGATGAATAACTGCTTGCGCATTACTTATTCTATTGAACATGTCTGTTATTGGGTCTGTCATATGAATAATTCTTAATTAATGATTAATATCTACCAACTACTTTTTGTAATTCCAGGAATCTCACCTTTATTAGCAAGCTCTCTGAAACACATTCTACACAATCCAAACTCTCTCATATATCCTCTATATCTACCACACTTAAAGCATCTGCGAACAATTCGCGACTTATACTTTGGTTCTTTTTTTGATTTTACTATTTGTGATGTTTTCGCCATGATAATTATTTTTGTAATGGAAAACCTATTTGCCTTAACAACTCTATTCTCTCTTCTCTTGTTTTGGCATTGGTTTTGATTGTTACCTCTAATCCGAAAATACTTTTTTCTCTTTCAACATTTACTTCAGGAAAAGGTGAATATTCTTTAAAGCCAATTGTTAAATCACCTTGTTCAGATATGGCTTTCAAAGCTAATCCTCTAAAATCACGACTTCTTGGCAATACAAGATAGATAAGCTTTTCTAAAAACTGATACATTCTTTTTCCTCTTAGAGTTGTTTTAAGACCAACAACTACTCCTTGTCTTAACTTGAAAGCAGCAATAGATTTCTTGGCTTGCACTGGTTGTGCTTTCTGCCCTGTAATTAAACCTAAATTCTCTGCGATATAGTCCTCTATCTTTTTTCTATCATTAGCACTCTTTCCTGCTACCATCTTACCAAAACCACTATTAACTATAACCTTTTCTATTTTAGGAACAGCCATTATATTCTTATAGCCAAACTTCTCTATCATTGCTGGAGCTATTTGTTTTTTATATTTTTCTTGTAATCTTAACATAATTTCTTATGAATTTTTACACCTCTGCCTTACACTTTTTACAAACTCTATACTTTTTGTTATCAGTTATTTTATACTCCAATCTTACTGGTTTATTGCATTTAGGACAAATAAATTTTGCCTTAGAAACATCAAAAGGATACGGCACTTCAACTATTTGCCCTTTCTCTCCATCTTTCTTTGGTCTTTTGTGTACCTTTTTAACATTAACACCTTCAACTAAAATCTGCCCCTTCGCAGGAAATCCACGAAGTACTTTTGCTTTCTTGCCTTTATCTTTCCCTTTTGTTACTAAAATTTGGTCATTTTGTTTTAATTTCATACGACATCTTTAGCTAAAGTAACAATTTTCTCAAAACCTTTTTCTTTCAATTCTCTCGGAACTGGACCTGTTACCCTATTTCCTCTAGGAACATTATTCTCATCTAATATGCAACAAGCATTATCATCAAATTTAATATATGAGCCATCTTTTCTTCTAAAATTCTGTCTTTGTCTTACAACAACAGCTCTTACAATTTCATGATTCTTGGTCTCACGCCTTGGTTCAGCTTTTTTAACACTTGCTATTATTACTTCTCCGATTCTAGCATAATGCTTCCTAGTACCTCCAGGCAAGCTAAAACACTTAACCAATTTGGCTCCACTATTATCTGCTACATTCAAAATTGTTTCTTTTTGTATCATAGTTTCTACTTGTCTTCATTCTCCTCTTTGGGTTCTTCTTTTTTTTGTTCTATTTCTTTCGGCTTCTTTGGTTTTTCATGTACCTGTGCTTCTATCTTTTTAATAACTCTCCATGTTTTATCTTTACTTATTGGTCTACACTCTTCAATCACAACCTTATCTCCTATTACAAAACCCTCATCTACAACATGGGCTTTGTACTTTCTGTAAACCTTGTATCTTTTTAGATATTTTGGGTGTTGTTTTACTTTTTCAACCTTAACAACTACTGTGTTCTGCATTTTGTCCGATATAATTGTGCCTTCAAATA
>JABMPZ010000108.1 GCA_013203565.1 Parcubacteria group bacterium
ACATTATTGAGAAAGGTTTGCTTTATGCTGATAATTTATTTGAAATAGCAGATAATGTAAAAAAGAGAGTAGGAGAAGGAGAAGCCTTAAAAAACATTGACCTTGATTTTGATGTAGTTATTGGAAAAGCAAAGACAGGAGTTAGAACAGAAGCTCAATTTAATACAGCTGACAGAATTGCTGAAAAGATTTCAAAATCAAAAGTAGGACAATTTGTTAATGAGACAACAGTGGCTACTGGAGTTTCCCTTGCGTATTCTGTAATTAGTGCTTCTTCTAAGCGAGTAGCAAGAAGTAAATTAATGGCATGGGGCTCTTTTGGCGGAACAGCCCTTCTTGCAGGAGGTATTGCTGGATTCCGTGAGAATAAGCGTTTTAAGGAAGACAGAAGGCAACACCTTAGAGAAATGGCACAAAACAAGGAATTTGATGAAAAAGAATCTCCGAGAAGAAATGAAATGGAAGAATATAGGTATGAAACGAAAAATGCTGAAGTGATGACAAACTATCTAAGTCAAAGATTATACATTGAGGGAACAGAAGAAATAAGAGATGATTTAAGTGAAGATGAGATTGAAGATACTTTAGGGGCTCTTGCTCAAATAGAGTCGCGCATTAGATTATCAGATAATAAAAACATTGATTTAATAAGTTATTCTGATATTACTAAAGTAGAACAAGAAAGAAGAATGCTAGACAGCACAGTAGGTAAAATAAAAGATAATTTAAGAAAAAAGGTAAGTAATTTTAGTGAAGATCTTGATGATTTTACTGGTATAGAATACAAGAGATTAATTGAAGGGGAAGAAGGGTACGAAGGAGTTAAACAAAAGAATGAGCTGTTTCAGTCAGATAAAAAGAAAAAAGTGGCAGTGGCAGTTGGTAAAGGTGTAGCAACAGGTCTCGTTATCGGCGCTGCAGCCCAAGAATTGACCGCTTTTTTCCGAGACGAACAACAGGGTCTTGTGGAAGGGTTCATTAAAAAAGATCTTGCCAAAGAAGTAGATGGGAAGGTGCACTATACTCCTCTTGGGATGTTAAAGAGTTGGCTTTTTAAAGAAAACCCAACAATCGGAGGTGCGTTAAAAGATGGGCCAACATTTGGGGAAAATACATTTAAATTACCAGAGGGAACTGCATTCGTAGAAGGAAGTGATGGTAAATACAATTTGACAAGAGGCAAAGACATTTTAGTTGAAGGACTTGGTTTAAATAAAGAAACAGGGCAATTAAGTGATGAGGCAAAACTTGCTTTAGAAAAAGCAGGGGTTGGTTTTAAAATTACCTCTATTGATGGTGGGGTTGGAGCTACAGTTCCTGTTCAAGCAGAAACACTAACAGAGTTTATGGAAGATCGTGTTACCGAAGATCCAGAGAATTTTCAAAGGATAGATAGAAAGTTTTGGTACGATCAAGATGATTCCAGTACTTTTACAGAAAATGAATTGAAACTTCATTGGGGAGGTCAAGGAGGAACTGGAATTAATGAGAAAGGGGACTTTGTTTTTAATATACAACAAATGACTGAAGATGGCTCATACCATGGGGATTTTGATATAGATGCTCAAAAAGCCATTAAAAATGGTGAGCTTAAAATGTTGCTATCAGTGTCTAAAGACACACAGAGTTATGCTTTTGAGGTGCCAATTGATGCTAACGGAAATGCTATTATTGAGAAAGACAGCGAAATAGGGAAAATGCTTTTTGATGATGTGAAAGGCAAGGCAGTTTTTAAAGGTAAGTTTGCTGAAGTAGCTCAAATGATGGAAGGACAAGATGACCCAGCAAAAGTTGATAAAGTTCGCCTTTTAGCTACACATGTTGGTGATGGGCTTACAGAACCACCCGAAATTCCTACTCCCGTCCCAATGCCAGATAAATATGTTACGGGATTTAGTATTCCAGCAGACAAAGAATTGGATTTACCCCCTATAATCCCTATTTTTGGCAGAACACCATTGGAACCAACTATAAAAGGAGATGAAGAACCAGTAGTGCCACCACCAAGTCCTGAACAAGCTCCTGCAGTAGCACCTGAATGAGTAGTTAAGAAAGAAGGTAGTGAGGAGACACCACCACCTCCTGCACCAGTAAGTGCGGAAAAATTGGCTCTTGAAAATAATTCAGGCGTAAGAGCCACCACGGAACAACCTGTTCAAGGAGAAATCATTGAGCAGGACGCCCTTGCTGTTACGGGACAAGACAAATTAGTAGAATCATATTTTGAGGGACTGGCAGAAAGGGATCCAAATTATGTAGATGGATTAGAAACATTATTTAATAAAGAAAAACATGCTCTAATGGGGGAAAATGTAAAGGGTGTTATGGTACTTTCAATTACAGGAAAAGAAAAACCTAAAGATATTCGATTGAAGTTGGCCGAATATGCCGAACAACAAAATGGGGATGGTACTTCGATATGGCAAGATAATGGTGAAATAGAAATAGTAATATATGTTTCTTGGGCTACGGGTAGGGCACCGCAGGCACTTTTGAAAGAAGTGAGTGATTTCCAGAAAGCAAATAGCGATATGTCTATTTTTGTATATCGTGAAGCTGTTAGACCTAAACAGTTGAAAAGCGCCCATCATCATAGAACAGCAGAGAACTTGGCTTTAATGCGTAAAAAGCAGGCAGGCAACAACAAAGAAGTAATGTTTATGAGAGATACTGCTGAGTATAGGGATGTTTCTAATTCAGATACATATATTTCCGGTCTCTTAGAGGATTTTTCAAAAACAGGGGAACAAAAAGCTCTTGAAACAGCTGTCTTAGAAGAACCTAAAGACACTAAAATGGAGGCGTTAGAAAAAGAATCATTAAATAGTGAAGTTCAGAGTATGGTAGAGCAAGAAATGAATAGTCGGGAACAAAGAATTAAGAGAGATGCAGAAAAAGAGGTTGAAGAAGAACTCGGCGAGACATTGGATGAATATAGTAGAGAAGAAGCGAGAGAAGCAGAATATGATAGGTTAGCAGAAGTTTTTAAAAAAGAATGGGATAAGTATGTAAAAAAGAATGGAGTAGGTCATAACAATGAAGAACAAAGAAAGGGTTTTTTAGATAGGGAATTCAATAGTTTTCACAATAATGTTAAGAAAAATATAGGATTTGGAATTCATGAAGCAATAGTTTTCGGACTTTTGGATGCAGGGTATAAATCAGACTCTCTTGTAGCAAAAAAGGAGTTTCTTATATTCGGCAATGATGTAATTAAAGACAATGTCACAGGGAAATCATATGATCAAGAAGATTCACCTACAAGGAGTAGATTCGAGTCCTTTCTAGAATCATTTGCTAAAGACCACAATGAAAAGATTAACGAATTTAAAAAACAGTGGAACAATAAGCTTGAACAAAAAATACAAGAATTAACTAAGACAGCTAAAGAAGAGGTAACACAAAATGTAATCGCCTTTATAGAACAAAGAGCATAGTATAGTCAGGTGAAGTGAAATTTTATCGCAATAGTTTTTCTAAGCTATTATTAGTGGTTTTTTGTTTTTTAATTTATTTTATTCTTGAATTTTGGTTCTTAATAGAGCATACTGTATATAATATATGATTTCATATTTATCAGGTAAAATTATTTTAAAAAAAGATGGGTTTGTCATCTTAGATGTCAATGGTGTTGGGTATGAGGTTTTTGTTTCAGCCCCGAGCTTTGATAAATTACCAGAAAAGGGTGAGCCATTCAATGTTTTCTGCTATTTAGATGTTGGTGAACGGAGTTTAAAACTGTTTGGTTTTTTAAGCTATAAAGAGCTTGAGTTATTCAAGATTGTTCGTGGTATTTCAGGAGTAGGGCCTAAGGCTGCCTTAGAAATATCATCCATTGGCTCTTTAGAGAAAATCAAAGAAAAGATGGATAAGAATGCAGATGTATTTGAGGGTATTTCAGGAATAGGGAAAATGAAAGCCCAGAAGATTGTTTTAGAATTAACTGGTAAGTTTAAGGCATTAAAACCAGTAAAAAAGACAAAACAAGAAGATAAACAAGATAATTTAGAACAAGATGATGTATTTATTGCCTTAATAAACTTAGGTTTTCAAAAAGATGCAATAAAACAGGCATTACTACAAATACCAAGCAACATAGAAGCAACACAGGAGAAAATAACACACGCCTTGCAATTATTGGGGAAATAGGGTATAAATCTTTAGTTATGCGTTTTAGTATCGTGTTCTTATAAAAGGAGGATTGTCATGAAAACAATGGAAAGTAGGGGAAAGATAATGGAAAGTAGGGGAGTTGAAATCCTAGTAATTGATGAGGCAATTGATTGGGAATGGGATCCAGGATGGAGCCCAGAAGAAATGAAAGAGAAGATGGAGTGGTTGTTGGGGCTTTTCCCTCAAAATGATAAGATTCCAATATTCATAGGAAGTTCATCCCACCCCTATTTTAATGTGTGGAAGGCAAAAACATCGTTTGAAATAACGGATGAAAGTCATCCGTTATACACTGAATGCAGTTATCCTGAATTGTATCCTTTTTCGGGACCTGAATTGGTGTTTGAAATGGCTCATCCAAGTAATGTGCAAATTTGTTGGTCCCATCCACCTATTGGAAAAGGAGAAATATCTACTCATCCAACCGAAGTAGCCTCGCCATGGGAACATGACGCGCACTATGTGACTATAATGTCTCCAAGGTTTTGCGCGCATAAACAGTTTCTTACTTGTGGCACAGAGTTGTGCATAAAACAGCTGGAAATGTGGAGAATTGACCCACAGGGAGAAGAGTTCAAAGGTTTGCTATAGCTACCCTAAAAATGTGTGGCTATTAAAACACTTTAATAAGGAGGGGATGGAAGTGTGCTATAACAAAGATGGTGGTGGCATTATTAATGCCATACAATGCTATACGGCACTGACAATGATTTTTATGACGTTGCCGGCGTTACTGTTATACTATATCTTTTTATTGAGATAGTATCAGTAAATATGTTTTCAAATTTGTGGTTCTGTCTAGTTCATTAGACAGAACCACCTTTTTATTTCCCGATAATTATGGTAAAAATAAGGTAATATGTTGAAAAACATAATTAAGAAAATAACACCTAAGTTTTTAATTAACTTCTATCATTTTAAGTTGGCGTTTTTGGGTGCTTTGTATTATGGGTTTCCATCCAGAAAGATTATTGTTATTGGTGTTACAGGCACGCACGGTAAAACAACTACTGTGAATTTAGCTGGAGAGATTTTAGAAGAGGCAGGGTATAAAGTTGCAGTAGCCAGTTCTATAAAGTTCAGGATTGCAGGCAAAGAACAGGAGAATAAGTTGAAAATGACAATGCCAGGCAGGTCTTTTTTACAGAAGTTTTTAAAACAAGCAATAAAAGCTGGTTGTAAGTACGCAGTATTAGAAGTTACTTCAGAGGGTGTGCTTCAGTCACGACATAGATTCATTAAGTTTGATACAACGGTTTTTACTAACTTATTCCGTGAACACCTAGAAAGACATGGAGGTATTGATAATTATAGGAAAGCAAAAGCAAAGTATTTTAAGATGTGTAAAGGTACTCATATTATAAACTTAGATGATGATAATGCAGAATATTATCTGCAGTTTCCCGCCCAGAAAAAGATTTTATTTACTTTAAATACCCCAAACAAAGAAATGCATAACGCTTCACTGCTACATAGCAG
>JABMPZ010000109.1 GCA_013203565.1 Parcubacteria group bacterium
CTGCCTTTTTAATATTCTCTGCATACTCTTGCGGGGTTTGGTCTGTATAGCCCATTTCTGATTGTGCTAACTCAATAATAAAAGCTCCTGTATTAGTTTGTTTTGATGCCCTAAAAAGAGCCCGTGCCATATCAAAGGTAAGTGTTCGTAAATTAAAAGCAGGCACTGTAAAACCACCTGCTTGCCCTTTGGCTACTTCTTGATATAGTTTTTGAATTGATGTAAACATTTACTTTAATATCTTCTTTAATAACTTAATCACTGTTTCTGGCTTTGCTTTTCCTTTTGTTATGGCCATTGTCTGACCAACTAAGAACTGCAAAACCGACTCTTTTCCTTTTTTGTAATCCTCTGCTGGTTTTGGATTATCTTTTATAACTTGTTTAACTGCTTCTTCTATTTCTCCTGTATCAGTTATCTGCTCTAAGCCCTTATCAGCTATAATCTGTGATGGATCTCCTCCTTTTTCAAACATTTCTTTCAAAACCATCTTGGCAATTTTACTTGATATTTCGCCAGTATAAATCATTGCTAAAAATTCAGCAAAATTCTCTGGGGTTATTTTGAATTTCTCTTCTTTGAACTCACTTCCTTTTAAAAGTGATTGCAAGTCAGTAGCAATATAGTTTGAACCAAGTTTTACTAATTTCAAGAGCTCTTTTTCATTGCCTTTTAATTCTGGCTTTTTATCTAAAGCCCAGCGCCTTAATTCTGATGCTGTTTTTTCAAAATATTCACCTAAATCCTTTTGACTGGTATATAGGTCTATTTCTTTTTCAGGTAAACTGTATTCATCTCTAAATCTTTGTTTTTTCTGAGCTGGAAGTTCTGGAATTTCTGCCTTAATTTCATTCAAAAACTTATCGTCTAAGTCCAAAGGAGGCAGGTCTGGCTCTGGGAAATATCTGTAGTCATGAGATGATTCTTTTTCTCTTTGTGAAAATGTTATTTCCTTCTTATCATGCCAACCCCTTGTTTCCTGAATTACCTCTCCCCCATCGTCTAAGACCTTCGTTTGTCTAATAACCTCAAAATCAATGGATTTTTCAACTGATTTTATTGAATTAAGATTCTTAATCTCAACCTTGGTACCTAACTTTTTGGCTCCTTGTTTAGCTATGGATATATTAACTTCACATCTCATTTGTCCTTTTTCCATATTTGCCTCAGAAGCATCAATATATCTTAATATTGTTTGTAATTCTTTAATAAACTCTCTTGCTTCTACACCTGTGTTAATATCTGGTTCTGTAACAAGCTCCATTAAAGGCACACCTGCTCTATTCAAATCAACTAAAGAATGGTCAGCACCTTCTGGATGTATTAACTTACCAGTATCTTCTTCTAAATGAATCCTTTCAATCCTTATTTTCTTATTTGATAGCTCCAAGTATCCATTACGGCTTAAAGGTGCTGTAAACTGTGAAATCTGATAACCTTTTGGCAAGTCAGGGTAAAAATAGTTTTTTCTTTCAAAAAAACTCTTGTTTTCAATTTTACAATTCAAGACCAAAGCTGTTTTAATAACTTTTTTTACTGCCTCTTTGTTTATAACAGGCAAGACACCTGGTTGTGCAGTGCATACAGGGCAAATGTTTTTATTCGGTTCTGTTTCATCAGGATTATTCAAACAACTACAAAACATCTTAGATTTAGTTGCTAATTCAATATGTATTTCAAGTCCAATTGTTGGCTTGTATTTCATTTCTTTTTTGTTTTTACTTTTGTTTTCTTTCTCTTTGCTCCCTGCATAATTTTAATACTAGCGCTTGTGCCAATAATATCAGCCCCTGCTTCTAACATCATAACAGTATCTCTATATGTCTTTATCTTCCCAGACGCCTTTATCTTTAATCCAGGAGCTGCCTCTCTCATTATCTGTAAATGACGGGCCTTTTCTTTTAACTCAATATGGTCAAGTGGATCTTTATCTGTAGCTGTTTTAACACAAAATGCTTTTGCTTCTTTCACAACAGTTGATGCTCTTTTTATCTCCTCATCAGTTAAATACCCTGAACCAATTATGACTTTAGTTGGGAGTATTCTGCAAATCTCTTTTAAGTCAGCAAGCACCTCATCATATCTTTCATACTTTACATCAATAATATTTATTACAACATCAAGCTCATCAGCTCCATCTTGTTTAGCTTGTTTGCACATATCCATTCTCTTAAAATGAGGACTCTGACCCATTGGCTGGTCAATTAAAACAATAACCTTAATATCAGTGCCCTCAAGTTCGCTTGCCACTAACTCTACCCAGTTTGGTAAAACATCAACGCCACGGAAGCCATATCTACGAGCTTCTTGGCAGGTCTTTTTAATATCCTTTGCCGTAGCTGTTCTCCTGATATTAGTATGATCAATTGTTGAGGCAATCTCATTTGCTGTAATTTTCATATTATTTTTTTAATAACTTCTAAAACTTTTTGATGGATTTTATCTGGAGATAACAACTCTCCGTTTTCAATACATTCTACCACCTCAAAATCATCTGGAAATACTTCTGATGCTTCAAGAAATGCCTCTAATGCATTCTTCAAGTGTGATTGGTCTTTTTCATGAATGTCATGTACTGTATCATCACCTAAATATGCTTTTCTTTTTGCTATTTTTTCTTTATCTGTAATTTTGTTTGATAACTTCTTTGAAAACTCAACGCTTGTTTTCAGAATAATATTTTTATCTGGTTTTGGAATTCCGAATAAATTGTATTCAAAATTATAAAGCCAGTTATAGTATTTAATCCTTTCTTCTTTATCTGCTATCTTGCCACCCTGATGACCAATATTACTTGCTAAATACCTATCAGCAATCACTATCTTGCCTTCATTCAACCACTTCTTTATCTTAAAACTTGCATCATACCTATCGCAGGCATAAAAAACAGAACCAATATATGGACCCACTTGTTCTGCTGTACCATACTTGCCAGTTAAATAATCATCTACCATAGCGCTAGACCTCTCGCCATGTTGTGGAAAATCAATCATAACTACTTCCCTACCCTGTTGCTCTAAATAGCTAACTAAAAGCTTAGTTTGTGTTGATTTACCAGAACCATCTAACCCCTCAAAAACTATGAATTTTCCTTTTTGCATATATTTATTCTAAAATAGATATCTCTAATGATGGCTTTTCAAGTATGTCTATTTGAATACCTGCTTCTTTGAATAACTCAACAAAATCATCATCAGCATATTTTTTAAAAGTTACAAGTCGTACAATTTTAGCATTAACTAACATCTTAGCGCATATAAAGCATGGGGTATGTGTGCAATATAGAGTTGCTCCTTCTATACTAACCCCATGCAATGAGGCCTGTATAATTGCATTCTGTTCTGCATGAATTGCTCTACATATTTCATGGCGAGTACCTGATGGTATTTTTAATTCATCTCGTAAACAACCAAGCTCAAGACAATCTCTTGTACCTGCTGCAGCTCCATTGTATCCAGTTGATAAAATCTGCTTATCCCGCACAGCAATAGCCCCAACATGATGTCTTAAACAAGTTGACCGTTCTGCAACAGTAGCAGCTATTTTCAAAAAATATTCATCTGAAGTTATTCTTTGCGTATTCATATATTTAATTTAACATATTTACTGTAAAAGAAAAAGCTCTGCTAAGTAGCGAACATGGTAAAACTAAAAAACTCCAGAATAATCTGAAATTTTTTAGCACGGAGGCTGGTGGAATCGAACCACATACTCAATCAAGAGTACCGCTTAGTTATCAGCTATCGCCTCACGCCAGTGAGGTTCAACCTCCATAACCTCCGCAATTTTATTCTAACAACAAAAGTAAACAAAAACAATCCTGAGAAATATTAATATCTCGGGATTGTTTCGGTACACTATCAAGTATGTGATGATAGCTGATAACTTGTTACTATTATATCAAATCAAACTGCCTTGTCAAGGGGCAATTACTGTAACTACTCACGCATTTGAAGTAAAAAATACTCTTAGATCTGTCATTTTAAACCAGCAGGTCATCCATTC
>JABMPZ010000110.1 GCA_013203565.1 Parcubacteria group bacterium
ATAAACAATAATATCAAAATAGTCAGTTGGCAACTTAAATCTTATTACATGTTCCTTTTTACTCCCAGCTGGAGAAAACCCAAAACTTGTGCCACCTTCTGCCTTAGCTCCCTTGGCAGAATAATAAGGGGCTCCTGTAGTAGCGCCTGTTAATAAGATACAACCCTGACGCACAACCTCACGACCAACATCCTCACTCAACTTCTTTATATTCGGACAACACAAACTCAACTCCGCAGCCCCAGACACAACAATATTGTATCCCTTATTTTTCTTCATATTATTTATTGTAGCACAAAATCTAAAACTAAAACAAAAATACTCTCTAGAAAATATGGCAACATCATAACTCTAATCTAAATTGATTTAACTAATTGTTATAAAATTTACCTTGTGAATCTTCTCCAACAATTTTAATGTTGCTTGGACAGAAAGATTTTCAGTATTCTTTAAAACCAAATGCTTTCCGAACTTATCAAGTAAAGGAGTTAAAAATTCATCACCCCAAGAAGGGGTAAACACCATAACTCCTTCAAAGTCAACAACAACTTTTTCACCATCTTTTACACCTTTCAAGGATGGCTTAAAAGCAGCTAAAGCTTCTCGACCTAACTGTCGACTACTTAAGGTGGTTCCGAACTTTTTTAGAAAAATAGTCATAATTAAATATTTATTAAAACTAAACAACCATTTAAATTAATGGCTGATTTTTTAACCTTTAACTTGGTAGTATTTTTTTTAATTTCAAGCTGGGCGTTTCCTGTTTGAAAAAATAAATGTATCTCATTATTAGATACAACATCTCTAACAAATTTCAACCCATTTCCTCTATTCTCTGGCGCACGACCAGAGATAACTTCAGTAAAAGCAACACGGAGAGCCTCTTGATGACTTATTAGCTCTGGCCTAACTTTCTTCAAAGTTGTCAAAATACCTTGCCCGCGATCAGCTAAAACAATTATTCCTTTTTTAAGGTTATAGGAAAAAAATATTCCGGGAACATCAGGCCAATTACCCAAATTATGGTCAAAAGAGTTATTCCCAATTTCACCAGCAATAGCTGAAACTAATGAAAATGTTTTATCTAAACCTTTTACTTTACTTAATTCATACCCTAGTATTATTGATCGTGCTTGAAATATAGAAGCGTTCGGACAATAAAAATCTGAATACGGCTCAACCCCTGTATCATTAAAAACCCAACTTTTTGCTAATTTAAATAAAGTTTTTGAATTGTTCTCGATATAATTTTCAACATCATCTCTTGCATAATACCTATTACCTGTTTTCTTTTTACGGATTGAAGGGAACTTATCAGAATCATCCCAACGACGCAAGGTTTGTATGGTAACCCCAAGCATTTCAGATGCTTGGCCAATTGTTAGTAGTTTTGGATCCATAACCATAATTTTATATATCCTAAATAAATCTATATAAGTCAGTATAAATTTAACCTAAATCTATACATTTTGTATTATATCGTCTAAAAACATCTCTGTCAAGCAAGTTATCCACAACTAAAAACAGTTTATACACAAAAGAAAAAGATCCAATTGGATCTTTTTCTTTATAACGCTTTTTAGAAAATAATTATTCTTCATGAAATGGCTTCCTCATACCCTTGCCTCTTCTGCCCATTCCCCAATGCCCTATGTATTCTTCACACTCTTCAGGAATGTCCTTCATTTTCTCCTTCATTTCCTGCATCTTTTCTAATTTCAAGTCTGCCTCTTCTTGAGTTAATTTGCCTTGCTCTACTAAAGAATCCATCCACTCTTGTAATCCTACTTGTTTCTTTTCCCACATACCTTCTTTTGTTATACCTGCTTCTTCAAAAATCTCTTTCAAAGTTTGGCCTTCATCTAATTTACTTTGAAGTTCTTCAACTTCCATACCAAGTAATTCTGCTTTTTTCTCTAACATTGCTTGCTGTTTCTCTGGACTAAAAAACTTATGCCCCATACCAGCTAATGCCACACCAGTGGCGCTAACAACAAGAACAATAACAGCAATCATAATATATGTTTTTTTCATAATTTTTGTTTTATTATCACGCTTTTTGCTTTAAAACTAAAACTTAATTTATTTTACATTTCTTTGGAAAAAAGATTTTACTTCTACCCAATTAGCCGGAATAAGCATCTTAGGGATCGGATCTTTTTCAGCATTTTCAAAATATACTAAACTTTTTCTAATATGCACCATATTATAATTAATATCTTTATATTTTTTCTTAAATAATTCTAATAGCTCTTCAAGACTTAAAACATTTTTGCAAATAAAAAATAAATCAATAAAATCCTTTTTTGAGCCACGCGAAGAAACAGCAGAAATTTTCATACAGCCAATATCTCTAATGTCAGCTATTGTTATACTTTCAGACTCCTGTAACGGAAAAAGCAATGGATAAGCATATTTTAAGAACATTATTTCTGTACCATTAAAGGTCCCATTCAGAGTATTCTTCGCCTCTTTTTCTACAGTAATTACCCCCAATTCATTCAACTTATCCTTCAAAGAATCTATATCAATATCTTTTTCAGTAAAAAAGTCTAAATCAATAGAAAAACGGTGCTTTATTTGTAAGGCCAAACCAGTACCTCCTGCAAGGTAAAAACCATCAAGCACATTAGCTTTTTTTAATAATTCCAAATTGCTCCTTGTTTCTTTTGAAATGACTTCTTCAGGCATAATATATTATTTCTTTTAATATTAAATACAAGTTGCCAAAAATTAGCGCTTTTCTTGGATATGGCTTTTGATTTACAAACTACTGCTTTAATTTCGCTTTTTGTAAAATTATCATACATCCATTTTACTGCTTTCTCATTACCATACTCTAAAATTCTCTCAATAATAAATTCAGAGTATTTTTCTTTTGTTAAATCAACAAAATTAACATCCCAAAAATATTTTTTTAAAAACATTGGAAGTTTCATACTTGTATGATACCATAAAAGTTTACTTCTTCAAAACACGATTCAGATAGTCCTATCGGGCTCGGACTACGCGACGACTTCAGGACTCTTGACTGGGTGTTTGTGAGTAGTTATTTGATGGATTATGGACAGTTTTTGCCTTTAGAAACAATAAAAAAATAGGATTGACCCCTATTTTTGCTATGATAAAAAAACAAACAATCCCATAACACATACAATATAACTAACAAATTATCCGTATTCTATGAGACGAAGATCTACGAGGTTAAATTTAGGATGTTTTGCTCTCTGGGTACTTATTTAAAATTTTATTAAGATG
>JABMPZ010000111.1 GCA_013203565.1 Parcubacteria group bacterium
TAAATTAAGATAATCTAATGCCCAGTAACCTTCTCCGAAGTTTCTGATTTCTCCTGTTCTTAATAATTTTTTGAATTTATCTAAAGGAAACAATTCTACTTCTATAAACTCGCTATCATCTAACTTCAACTCATCAGTGACTTTTTCGCAATCTAAGGCAATAAAACAATGCATTCTTGCTCCATCGTAAGCTCCATGATGTCTAATTCCTATTTTCTCAAGCTTGCCTTTGTGTCCTGTCTCTTCCAAAAACTCTCTTTCTGCTGCTTCAACAATATCTTCTCCTTCTTCAACTATTCCAAGACAAAACTCATAGAAAATCTTTCCAGGACCTGGCCTGTATTGTTGTACTACAACAAACTCTTTGTTTTTAGTAACACCAACAACAGAGATAACATCCTTGCCACCATGATCAATAATATCAAAATCTTTTAATTTGCCGTCTGGCAACTTAAAAGTAACGAGGTCTATTTTCTGCCAACCACTATATACTCTTTTTGTTTTAATTTTCTCCCACTTTTCTACTGCCATAAAATAATATCAATTTATATTATATTCTAACAAAAAACAGCCCCTATTGAAAGCTATCCCCTCAAAAAATAACCATATCAGCAAAAAGTAAATTTCTGCTATTTAATTACGTAATTGCTATATATTAACTTAAAACATCCTTATTAAATTTTTTAGCTTCTTGAATAAAAAAATCTTGCCAATCTTTATGTGCTATTTTTTTAATCATTGTTGGATAATCTTTTACATTTTTAACCTTTAGAAATTGACTCCCTAATTGTAGTAAATCAACATGCCAATCAAACTTTATTTTAGCTTTTTTAACTAAATCCAAAATATCCCAACCCTTGAGCTGACAAATGAAATAAAGATCAATAAAGTCGCGCGCTCTTGGTTTTTGGTAAATAGTAAAAACTTTATTCACAGCTATATCTAACAAACTATCAACCCTTAAATTACCGTACAAAAACCCTTTCTCTATTACAGGGAAGGGGTAATAAGTAAACTCGGTTTTGATAATATCATTAGATAAATTCAAAAAAAATAAATTACGATTAAAGCTTTGCTGGACATCAATTTTTTTAATGCCAACCTCTTTCTGTATTTTCTTAAAAAAAACAAAAATAGCTTGTGGGTCAAATTCTTTTTCACTAAAAAAGTCTAAATCTTCAGATAAACGATGTTGTAAATAAAATTCAGCTAAAGCAGTCCCACCAGATAAATAAAAATTCTGACATATACTGTCTTCTTGTTTAATAAGATCCAAAATCTTTATTTGATTGTCAGTTAGAACTCTTTTTTGGGCCATAAAAGAAATGAGAGAAACTTTTTTTTGTCAGGATCTATATAGAGAAATTTCCAATATTTTTTTAATTCTGCCCTATCAATCTTCTCTTTACCTAAACCAAAATTAATCAGCTGTTCCAAGCGCCAAATCTTGTATTGTTTCTTATGTTTTTTTAATTCTTTGATATCAACAGACCAATTATGCATAATTGTTATTGCTTTATTTTCGAGCGAAGTGAGAGTATTAAGAAGAAAGTAATCTTTCTTATTATACCGAATGAGCGAGAAAACATACCCGTACCCGTGGAGTCTATATCTCTATTATACCAAAAAATGGCGCATATTAAAAGCCAAAAATTATTATTCTTTGTTTGTGTTCGTAAAATCAACAATCCTTTGTCTATTTTCATTTTCTTGCTTTGCTTTAAAATAAATTTCTAAAAAGACAATTTTTTCTTTAATCGGGAAATAAGCATAGATCACGCGAATGCCACTCTTTGCTCCACGACCCTTTAAGCTTTTACATTGAAATTTTTTAACCTTAAAAAATTGTAACTCTACTGTATTACCAACTCCTTGAATTTCAAAAATACTCTTACTATCAATATTTTTTATATGAAACAATTCAATCCGGTATTGTTTATTCACTTTCAAATCTTCCACTAATGATGGAAATTTTTTCAATAATTTTTTAAAATCATGTTTGAATTCTTTTGTCTCATTATAATTCATCATCAATATATTGTCTTACAGAAAACTCATCTGTTCTAGAAAAAACAGCTTCATAATCAATCAATTGTAAATTATCGGTACCAATCCACGGAACATCTTTATGGGAGTATTCTTTTATCTTAGTCGCATTAAAATCTTTGAATCTACTAATTTCCCAATCAATAAGCTCTTTTTCACGAGCTGAAAAATTTGATAAATCTGCTTTTCTGCGTGGAAGATATTTTTTTTGATCGTGTTGAAAATATTTTTTTACAACAGGTGTCAAATCTCCGTCTTTTTCCATTTGTTTTATAATTTTTGGAAAAGCAACTGGTGTTGGACCAAAATGATTTTTTATATATTTTGCTCCTATTAATTGTTCTTCAAATTTTTCATAAAAATCAAAATCAATGAAATACATCAGTTTACACACCACTGCTTCGCCGATGTTCGGACGCGCGCCAATGCGTTCCAAAATATATAGAAGTACCTCTTTAAACTTCTCAACCTTTTCCTGTGGAACAGAAATACGCATTTCTTGCTTTGTTCTCTTTGGTTTTACTTGCTTTACCTTTTTCTCAAGCTCTACCTTTGGTAATAAATTTTCTTTGCCTGCCAAAAAATTATCTAAAGACAACCCAAAAAACTGCGCTAATTTTTGCGCTTCTTCTACAAACATTTTACGAGTACCCCGTTCAATCTGCACATATGTTGGACGAGATACGCCAATCTTTTTTGCCAAAAATTCTTGGCTTATATTATGCTTTTGGCGAAGTTTTTTTAAAAATGTAGTCATAGTATTTAACAAATTAATTGATAAAATTATTATTTATTTTCAGTGTAACAAATGTAAATAATCCTGTCAAGTAAAATGACATATATCTTTACATAGATATATGTCATTCTTTACTTAATTACTAGTTTTATAGGTGTTAAAAAAATTCTGTTTAAAAAATTCAAATTTCATCTAAAACACAACCTTGTAAACTGGCGGAGGAGGTGGGATTCGAATAGTTGCCCGAAGGCACCGCCACCTCGCTTCGCTCGGCGCGGTTCGGTAGGTTGTATTCTCAACACACCGCTCTCCAATGCAAATATATAAGCACTTCCAGTGCTTATATATTTCCATGCGGAGGAGGTGGGATTCGAACCCACGGGGCGGTAAACCGCCATGGCTTTCCAAGCCATCTCATTTGGCCAAACTCTGACACTCCTCCTTTATTTATAGATATCATGCGTACCAACTTCTAAAAATAAAACTTCCTTGTCTGAAAGGAAGACGAATTTTATTCTGTAAGTATAATTTATCCAAAAAGCCCAACATTCTTTGTCTTTTCCTGATAATGGATGAGTCCTTAATGTAGGGTCAAAAGGGCTTTCTCTAAAAACATTGATCTTTTTAATTACTTTCTTTTGAATTAAAGATGGTAATTTTCTGAAAGATTTTTTATACCGAGATGAAACTTCAATTCTTGTAATCTTCATACAAATTTGGATATTCTCGTTTAAGAAAACTTTCCATAGGTTCAGTTTTACCTTCTTTGTACTCTTGCGCTCCATCTTTTACTATTGCATCAATCTGCTCTTTTTCCATCTCATAACCCAATAATCTCTTATACTCATGCAAACCTAAAACAACAGCCCCGCCTTGTTTCTCGACGATTCTTTTTGGAATAGTTATTAAATTATCGCTTTTTTTAATAGACATATAACATACAACCTACAACTTTATATTAACAAAAAATAACAAAAAAATCAATGCCACAATGCCATTCTTTTTATACTCTCATATCTCTTAGGGCTTTTATTCTTTCTTGGGCTGGTGGGTGTGTTAGGAATAGTTTTGTGAACCAGTTTTTTTGTTGTTTTCCTTTGAATGGTGAGGAGATAAATAGATGGGCTGTTGAGTTACTTGCTTTTTTCATTGGTGTTGGGTCGTTTGAAATCTTTTCTAATGCTCTTGCTAAACCCTCTGGATAACGGGTTAATAATGCTCCTGATGCATCCGCTAAAAACTCTCTTTTTCTTGAAATACTCATCTTTATTAAACTGGCTGCAATAGGCGCTAAGATGGCAGCTACCAAGCCAAGGGCTAACATAATAGCTCCCCCTTGGCCTCCTGATTTGTTGTTTCTTTTTCCACCCATACCGCCAAAGATTGTAAACCTTAAAAATATGCTTGATGTAATAGCAATAACTCCAGCCAATACAACGGCAACTGTTTGCACTAACATATCTTTATTCTTAACATGGCTCAACTCATGAGCAATCACCCCTTCTAATTCTGCTCTGTCTAATCTCTGTAATAGACCTGCTGTTACAGCAACAACAGCATGCTCTTGGTTTCTCCCAGTGGCAAAGGCATTTGGTTGTGTTTCAGGTAAGACATATATTCTAGGTAAGGGTACACCAGCGGTAATACAAAGATTTTCAACAATTCTGTAGAGTTCTGGATTATCTCTTTTTTCAATTGGCTTTGCTTTAGTTGTAGCTAAAACGATCTTATCAGAATACCAATAACTAACAAAACTCGTACCAATACTAAAAACAACAGCTATATATAGAATAAGGGCATTGCCTACAATCTTGCTGATAAGCCAGCCAAATGCGATTATAAATATCAGAAAGACCGTGATTAACAACCAGGTCTTTCTGACATTTGATTCTGCTTGAGAGTATAAAGTTGACATGTTAAAACTCTACTTTAGGATTTTCTCTTTGGACTTGTTCATTAAGCTCAAACAATTCCATTTTCTTGATTCCAAACATCTTAGCTACAATGTTTGAAGGGAATGACTCAATCTTAATGTTCAAATCCCTAACATTGCCATTATAGAATCTTCGTGAGGCCTGAACTTTATCTTCTGTATCTCTTAACTCTCTCTGTAACTCAACAAAATTCTCTGATGCTTTTAACTGCGGATAATTCTCTGACACAGCGAATAATGTCTTAAGAGTGCCAGCTAAGGCATTTTCTGCTTGTGCTTTGCCTTCAACTCCTTGGGCTGACATTGCTCTTGTTCTTGCCTCTGTAACCTTTTCAAACACTTCTCTTTCATGAGTGGCATAACCCTTTACTGTGTTAATAAGGTTAGGGATTAGATTGTATCTCCTTTTTAACTGAACATCTATGTCACTCCATGCTTCTTTAGCTCTATTTCGTTTGCGAACAAAACCATTGTATGATCCAATGAGCCAAGCGATAACAATAGCGATTATTCCTAAAATTATATATAAAATCATAAATTTTTTTATTTGTTTAGACCTTTTTTTATCTTATTTATTAATCAATGTTTTATTATATACAATAATAATCAAAAAATCAAAAAATATTTTGTAGCTACTTAGGACGATCGTCCTAAGTAGCTACAAAATATTTCTAACTAAAAATCCTCCGAGAATCAATACTGGAGGATTTTTAGTTTCTTAATTCTTAAAATATTGAGCTTACATCATACCTGGCATTCCTGGCATTCCACCGCCCATTGGCATTTGCGGAGAGTCATCTTTTTTAGGTATATCAGAGATAGTTACTTCTGTTGTTATAAGCGTACTGGCTCCAGAGGCAGCATTTTCTAAAGCAGCTCTCACAACCTTAGTTGGGTCAATAATTCCTGCTTGTACTAAATCCTTAGTATCCCCTATTTCAGAGTTACTAAAATCAAATCCCATAGCGCCTTCTTTGCGTGTAATTATCTCAACAGCTAAGTCACCTGCAAAACCAGCGTTATTAGCAATTCTCCGTAATGGTTCACGAACTGCTTTCTTCAAAACAGCAAATCCAAATTCTTCTTCTTCATCACTAAATCGTAAATCATTCTTTGTAACGGATTCAGCGGCTCTGATTAAAGCAACCCCTCCACCAGGTACTATTCCTTCTTCAATAGCTGATATAGTAGCTGCTAAGGCATCTTCTGCTTTATGTTGACGAGCTTGCTGTGCAACTTCAGTAGCAGCTCCAACTTTAATAATAGCTACACCACCAGATAGTTTACCGAGTCGTTCTTGTAGTTTTTCTTTATCAAAGTCAGACTCAACAACTTCAATGGCAGATCTTAATTGCTTTATTCTTGCCTCAATAACTTCAGGCAATCCACTACCATCAATAATAGTTGTATTTTCTTTTGTTGAAATGACTTTTCTTGCTCTACCAAGTTGTTCTATTGCAGCTTTCTCTAAAGTCATTCCTTTTTCTTCTGAAATAACAGAACCACCTGTAACAATCGCAATATCCTCAAGCATCTCTTTTGTTCTGTCTCCAAATCCTGGGGCTTTGATGGCTAAAACATTAAGCACTCCACGGAGTTTATTAACAACCAAAGTAGCTAATGCATCTCCTTCAATATCTTCGGCAATAATCACTAAATCCTTTTTGCCTGTCTTTGCTATTTCTTCAAGCAAAGGTAAAATTGATTGAATTGAAGAAATCTTTTGGTCAGTGATTAAAATAGGGGCATCTTCTAATACTGCTTCCATGGTTTCATGGTTTGTAACCATATATGGTGAAACATAACCCTTATCAAACTGCATTCCTTTTACAATCTCTTTTGATAAGCCAAAGGTTTTTGATTCTTCTACTGTAACCACACCATCTTTACCTACTTCTTCAATAACTTCAGCAATAAGGTTTCCCATTTCAGTGTCTTCGGCTGATATTGTTGCAATTTGCACAATTTCTTCTTTGTTTGAAATTGGTTTTGAAATCTTCTTCAACTCTTCAACAATTCTTTTAGTTCCTTTTTCAATCCCTCTTTTTATAGCTAAAGGGTTATGACCCGCAGCCACCATCTTAAAGCCATCTTGTACAAGCGCTTGAGCTAACACAACAGCAGTAGTTGTTCCATCTCCTGCAGCGTCATTTGCTTTTGAAGCAACCTCTTTCACGATTTCAGCACCCATATTTTCTACTTTGTCTTCAAGCTCAATCTCTTTTGCAATAGTAACCCCGTCATTAGTAATAGTAGGGCCTCCAAAGCCTTTATCTAACACAACATTACGGCCTTTTGGGCCTAATGTTACCCTTACAGCATCTGCCAACTTATCAACACCCTGTTTAAGTTTAGCCCTTGCTTCTTCTGAGTATAGTATTTGTTTAGCCATATTATTGTTCTAAAATTGCTAAAATGTCTTCTTTTTTAGCTATTAAGTATTCTTTATCATCAACCTTAATTTCATTTGGACCATATTTTGCAAAAAGCACAATATCCCCTATTTTAACTTCCATTTCTGTTTTTTTCCCAGAACTCAATGTTTTTCCAGGACCAACAGCAATAACCTTGCCTTGTTCTGGACGATCTTTTTCAGATGTCTGCGGTAAAAAAATACCACTCTTAGTTTTATCTTCTTGTGATATTGGCTCAATCACAATATGCTCTGCCAATGGTTTGATATTCATGTATTTAATTTATTTAATTTTAATATATATACGAGTTTAAAAAATTAGCAAATAAATGCTAACCGATAACTCTATCTTAGTCAGTATTTACTTTTTGTCAAGAACTTAGATTGAGCGACACACCTTCTGCTGTGTCGCTCAAATAACTTCTATCGTATGGTTTTGGATATCATGTCAGAATATAAATTCCGCCTATCTCTTTACATTCTGAATATTCTGACTTATCCATTTTAACGATCTGATAGTTGCTCCTTACTGTCATATCATGAGTGATATTCAATGAAGGATTTAATAGTCGCAACTCAAACCAGAAATTTGTAGCCACTACTACCATGCACTCTTCGAGATATTTTATGAGCTTTACTTTATATGCAAGATGCTCATTAATTGAAAGACCATCTATTTTTTCTATATAGAGATGATCTACGATCTCTTTCTTCTCTTTTAAGAGCGCGGTCTCTTTCCACAGTAACGGATGAAGTGACTCCGGCACCTTACAAATCACAGCCTCTGAATCCGAGATATCTTTTCCCGTAACTTTTCTCTGATCTTCGCTGTATTCTTCTTCAAGTACACCTTGTATCCATAAAGTTCTTTCCATAATGAAACTCCTTTCTTGTGATGTATTCCATAAACAGCATCTATCCAAAACATATCTGATTATATATATTATTTACGTTTTGTCAACACTTAAATTCGTCTGAGGCTTGATATTGCATACCAAACCCCAGTATGTGCTTTATACCTTATTAGGGGATCAAATCTGGACAAAACTTTTCTATGGCATCATCTAATATTCTAATTTGTGGTTTAGTAAAAGGACCTATTACTGTGTTGTATTCATTGTTTTCAAGCTTTTTCCCTAGCCTATAGCCACTATTTATACCAATCTTAATAAGCCTATCTCTCATACTCTTAGTAAGTTCTTCCCAAATCTTCTTAGAAATAAAAGGAGAAATTGGTTTTTTGGGTCTTGTCGAATATGTTCCGCGTTTCAACTCCTTCCTTATATCGATTCTCTCAAGATTAGCAGCTAATGTACGGGTGTGAATAGACACCTTTATATACTGTTTCTCTCCTTCCATTATAATCCCTCTCCTTTGTATTCTTTACTTAAAGAACATTTATGCTGCTTCTTCCATCATCTCTTTAATTTTTAATCTTATAATCTTCTCGGCTCTTTCTTGTTCGTCGAGCTTTGAAGATATGTATTTCATCTTTATTTCTATTTCTGGAATTATTATGTACTCTAAGGCATTTACTCTTCGCCTTGTTTTCTCTATTTCAAAACTTAATAAACGGGCTGCGTGTTCTATGCCTGCTAACTTTACCATTTTTTCAAAGGCCTGCCAAAACTTTTTCAAAGATGTTTCCATACCAAGAGGGGCTGTAAAATCAGAATATGTTTTGAAATCCCCCTCAATTTTGTATTCAAACTCGGGTACCCATACACTCATTATATTCTCTCTAGTTGAAGACACTTCAACATGTGCTGAAGGTAACATAAATAACTCCTCTACTTCTTTTTCCATCACTGTAGAGGTTGAAATAGCGAATTGTTTTGAAGCTGTGGCTAAGCTCTCTTCTACTTCCTTTCTGGTGGCTTTTGTTTCCCGCACAATTTCCATAAACTTCTTCATTAAGCCATCACGCTTTTCTTTCAAAAGCTTATACCCACGCTTTGCGGTTTTGAGCCGTTTCTTCAGCTTCAAGTATTCCATTCTTGTTGCCTTAATATTCTCCATTACATTTTGGTACAGTTTATGACGATCGTCACATTTTGAACCACATTTTATTTTTCTTGTTTTTCTTGTTTTTCTTGTTTTTCTGAAATATCTTTTGGTAAATACTTTTCTATATGCTCTTCTTTCAGTCGTTTCATCTCACCCTTAGGTAAGATACTTATCAACTCCCAGCCCAAGTCCAATGTTTGTTGAATTGTTCTGTCTTCTGCCCATCCCTGATTAACAAACTTGTTTTCAAACCCATCAGCAAACTTTAGATATTTCTGGTCAACATCTGTTAGAGCTGACTCTCCTAAAATCAAAGCTAATTCTCTAACCTCTCTACCTCTGGCATAAAAAGCAAATAATTGATTCAACACACCAGAATGGTCTTCCCGTGTTTTATCTTCACCAATACCTTTATCTTTTAATCGGCTCAAAGAAGGTAAAACATCAATTGGAGGGAAGATCCCTTTATTATGCAATTCTCTTGAAAGTAATATCTGCCCTTCAGTAATATATCCAGATAAATCAGGAATAGGATGAGTAATATCATCTTCAGGCATTGTTAAAATTGGAATCTGTGTAATTGAGCCCTCTTTGCCTTTTATTCTCCCAGCTCGTTCATAAAGAGTAGCTAAATCAGTATATAGGTAACCTGGATAACCACGACGCCCTGGAACTTCTCTTCTGGCTGCTGATACTTCACGAAGAGCTTCACAGTAATTAGTCATATCTGTCAGGATAACTAACACATGCATACCTTTTTCAAAGGCCAAATATTCTGCTGCAGTTAGAGCAATGCGTGGTAGAGTTATTCTTTCAATCACTGGGTCATCAGCTAAATTAATAAACACAGTAGCCCTAGATAAAGCACCTGTTTTCTTAAACTCTTCAATAAAGAATTGAGCTTCTTCAAAAGTAATTCCCATAGCTCCGAATACAACTGAAAATTGAGAATCACCAGCGCCTTCTGTAATTACCTTAGCTTGTCTTGCGATTTGAGCAGCAACCATAGAATGAGGTAACCCAGCACCCGAGAAAATAGGGAGCTTTTGTCCTCTTACTAATGTATTTAATCCATCAATAGTTGAAATACCTGTTTGAATAAAGTCATCAGGATATTGTCTGGCATATGGGTTGATAGGCGCGCCATTCACATCAAGATATTTCTCAGGAACAATTTCAGGGCCATTATCTTTTGGCTTTCCTGCGCCATCAAAGATTCTACCCACCATATCACCTGAAACACCCAAAGACATTGTTTTGCCTAAAAACTTCGCCTTAGAACTTTTTAAATTCATCCCCCGTATATCTTCAAACACCTGCACAACAGCTCGGCCGTGTTCTGCCTCTAAAACCTTTCCTCTTTTTATTGTGCCGTCTTGCAGTTCAATCTCAACAAGTTCTTCGTATTTAACACCCTCTACTTTATCAACAACAAGTAAAGGTCCTGCAGCTTCTGTAATTGTTTTGTATATTTTTAACATATAGATTATAAATTAATTGAATCAAACTTATCTAAATTTTCTTCTGGAATGATTTTCATTTTAGCAAGTTTGTCTTTTAATTCATTATTCAAAATCTCATTCGCTTGCTTACCTGCTTTAATCTCTCCTTTGCCTTTTTCATAAATAGTCATTATCGCTTTAATCATCAAATATTGTTTCTTTAATGATGTATAAGTATCTATGTCAATAAAAGCATTCTGATGTAAAAAGTCCTCTCTAATTATGCGAGAAATTTCTAATAAAAATTGATCTTGTTGAGACAAGGCCTCAATCCCAACTAATCTTACAATCTCCTGGAGTTCTGCTTCTTTCTGCAAAATCCCCATTGCTTGTTTTTTTAAGTCAGTAAAACCATCACCACCATTCTCATTCAAAAACTCTTTTAAGTTTTCGTTATACAATGTATAAGATGTAAGCCAGTTAATGGCTGGGAAGTGTCGCTTGTAAGCTAACTGTGCATCTAATGCCCAGAAAACTTTAGTAACTCTCAAAGTATTTTGAGTTACTGGCTCAGATAAGTCCCCTCCCGGAGGTGAGACAGCACCAACAACTGTTAGAAAGCCCTCTCTGTCATCATTTCCTTGACATTTAACATAGCCAGCTCTTTCATAAAAAGCAGCTGTTCTTGAGCCAAGATAAGCAGGATAACCCTCATCACCAGGCATTTCTTCAAGCCGACCTGATATTTCTCTTAATGCTTCAGCCCATCTTGATGTAGAGTCAGCTAACAAAGCAACAGAATAGCCCATATCACGAAAGTACTCTCCAATAGTCACAGCTGTATAAACAGAGGCCTCCCGTGCAGCTACTGGCATATTTGAAGTATTAGCAATTAAAATAGTTCTCTCCATTAGAGGATGTCCTGTTTTAGGATCTTTAAGCTCTGGGAACTCTTGTAATATATCAGCAACTTCATTTCCTCTTTCTCCGCAGGCCGCATATATAACGACATCAGCGTCGGACCACTTTGAAATCTGATTCTGAACTACCGTTTTTCCGGTACCAAACCCGCCAGGTACTGCACCTGCTCCTCCTTTTGCTATTGGGAAGAATGTGTCTATTACTCTTTGTCCTGTTATCAATCCTTTTTCTGGCACCAACTTATTTTCTACTGGCCTTGGTTGTCTAATTGGCCATTTGTGCGCAAGTTTGATTTCTTTTATTCCTTTGTCTGTTTTTACTTTAGCTATGACTTCATTAATGTCATATTCACCTTCGGTTATAATAAAAGTGATTGTGCCTTCTTTTATATTTGGAGGCACCATTACTTTATGAGTTAAAAGCTCTGTTTCTTTAATTTCAGCTATAATATCTCCAGCAGTAACTTCATCTCCCTCTTTTTTCAAGAGCTTTACTTTCCATTTTTTCTCTGCATCCAAGGCTCTGACTTCAATACCCCTACTAATGTATTCGCCTGATTGTTTCTGTAATGCCTCAAGGGGTCGTTGAATACCATCGTAAATACCACTAATCAAACCAGGGCCTAACTCTACTGTTAATGGGTCGCCTGTTAGATAAACTGGCTCGCCTGGACCAACACCCGAGGTTTCTTCATAAACCTGTATAAACACATTTTCCCCTTCAATCCTGATGACCTCACCAATAAGCTTTTCTTTTCCAACCTTAACCACCTCGTACATCTTAGCTTCAGGTACATCAACAGCCACAACTAATGGTCCAGCTACCTTTTTAATTTTTCCATGTTTTGTTTCTTCTGACATAAAATTGATTTTTAGTTATTGATTAATGCTTTTTAATTTTGGTTCAAAATGTGACGATCGTCACATTTTGAACCAAATTATTTTGTTTAATTTGCTTCTAGAATATCGCTACCTAGGGCTCTTTCTAATATCTTTTTTAAACCTTGCTTTCCTAATCCCAGGGAGCCCTTAACTCCAGGAATTACTAACACAGCAGGTAATGTTTCTTTATAAAAGGAATCTATTTCTTCTGGATAATCTTTAGCAATATCTTCTGTAATAAAAATAATGGCAAAATCTTGTTTCTCTATTTCTTCTTTAGTTTTTAATAAATCATCAGCACTACTCACGCCGAAAACATCAACACCCAAGGCGCGAAAAGCTAAGATAGATTTTTTCTCTCCTATAATTCCGATCTGCATATAATTAAATAGGTAACAAAATTGGCTCAATTTCTGCTGAAGGTATACTATTTTCTTTACTAAACATAATCAGCCGAATATTGGCATAACTGTTCATCTTTTTCTGGAAAAAGGCTAATATTTTAGCTCTCCCCGCACTTGTCTCGCGCGACTTTTCAAAAATCTTCTCACTTATAAATCCATTTAAGGCATTCTCAAGTGCTACTTGATTATCTTCTCCTGAATACTTCTCTATTAAGAGTGACAAACCAAATACTTCAAAGAATTTCTTTAAGTCCTGAAGAATCTCTCCTTCTTGAAGATGGATAAGCTTTTCTAACTCTTGTTTTACTAAATTGCCTCCTTCAATAAACACAGGATTATCTGTGGACTTAAGCAAGGCCTTTACATTGGCAACATCTATTTCCATCTTAGTTATGTCTAATAGAAATCCTCCAAACTGTTTAGCTGTATCCAGCTTAACTTCAAAATATGCTTTGTCAACAATTGTTTCAATTGTTTTTGAATCCATCTCTGTTGTTACTTGTATACTATTAATCATTTTCTCTACTAATGGATTGATTTCTACTCTCTGTCCATTTACTTTCTGCTCTAATTGCTCAAAAGGAACAAGTCCATATGAAAATGATTCAGTAGTTTTCTTTAAAACAGCCTTAAAATTTAAAGCATCATAACGGAGAAACAACAACATAAAAAGTGTGTTGTCTTTTTTAAGAATATCCGAAAGAGTTTTCTTAAAATCAGTAAGATCTATTTCAATTATTCTTTCAATGTTTTTTTCCTGTGTAGCAACATCTCCCATATCTGTATCAAAAAGAACTTCAAAAGCACTCTTCTTATCAGGAGCTTTTATCATTCTTTCCTGATCAAGAGCATCAAAAATCTTTTTCTCTAATACATTAATTACGCCAGAAGCGAATTCATACATAAATAAGAATTAAATTACGAAGCAAATAAAACCTTAATAACTTCAGGGTCTGTTGCTTCACGATTATGTTTTAACACTTGGGAAATCCTTAAATCAACTTCCATATCTTTGCTCCTAAACACAATACCCTCTTCATCTAAGTCACTCTTAACTAAACACTTCAAAGAAAACATACTTTGCAAAACCTTTGCTGTTCTTCCGCCAGCTGATATCTCACCCTCAATACCTTCGGGTAAATAGTTCAAAAGATGTTTAAGAACAGTTTTGAATTCGCTATCACTTAACTCATTGATAGCTTTTTCAGCAGAACCATAAACATCTTTAACTATCTTATTCCTCACTTCTTGCAGACGGAAACTGAATTTTTGTTGTTCTATCTGACGAAATTCTTCAATCTCTACTCGTGTTTTGCTAACAAGCTCTGCTTTTTTCTCTTCATGCCTGCTCTGTATATTTTCTTGATGTTCTTTCTCTAAAGCTAAGAACATTCGTTCCTTTTCTTTAAGGATAGTATCTATCTCTTGCTTTGCCTTGTCGTCAATGGTTTTTAAAATGTTATTCAACATACTATATACTAATACCCTGAATTAACAGAATAGTGGCTAACAAGCCTAACACAGCATATGTTTCAACCATAGCTGACAAAATTACACCTTTACCTGATTCTTGCACTTGCTTTGAAACAATATTCATACCAGAGACAGAGACCTTTCCTTGAAATATTCCTGAAAAAAGACCATTCAAAGCAACTGGTAAACAAGCTAAACAAATAGCCAAACCAATCTGCCATGAAATATCTGGCATTTTTCCACCTAAAAGACCTAACTTAATAATTACCCAGAAAGCTCCGATAAACCCATAAATACCTTGTGTAGAAGGTAGTGCTTGTAAAAGCAAAACCTTACCAAACTTTTCTGGCTCTTCTGAAACAACTCCACTAGCTGCTTGTCCACTTTTACCAACCCCTATAACAGAGCCAATACCAGCTAAACTCACAGAAAGTGCAGCTCCTAAAACTGCTAAAGCTAAACCTAACATAACTTTTTTGAATTATGAATTATGAATTATGAATTAGGAGAAATTCACTCCTAATTTGCAACCCTTTGTTCATAACTTATTAATTAATAATTATTCAACACTAATATATTTTAATTCCGACCTTGCAGGATTCAGTCGCTTTCCTCCCCCCTCTAAAAACTTAGGGAAAAATTCAACAAACTGTAATCTGCCTGAATGAATAAAACCACTTAAAGCATTTATTCCTACATTAAATAAATGTCCACCAATTAATATCAGCGCTCCAATTAGCCATCCAACATATGGTACCATGCCAGAGAAGAGCCCTGCTATTTGGTTAACAATTAAAGCAATTACAGCAGTTGCTAATCCTAAAGCCATTAAACGGGAATACGAAAGAATATCGCTCATGGTATTTATTAAACCCTGAAGCATTTTCACACCCCCGGCTAATGGCTTTAAATATATCTTCACACCAGCTGATTCTGCTAATAATACCCCAACTCCGGATATTACTATGCCAGCTAAACCTATGCTCTTTAAAACAGGAACTTTTACAGATAAAAGGAAAACTCCACCAAACAAGAACAATGTCCCCCAAGCAATGCCACCTAAAATAGCGGACTTATCTTTGTTTCTCTTTCCTGAAATTATTCTTACAATCTGTGCAAAAACTAATTGTAAATATCCCAAGAAAAAGGCAATGCCCATAAACAAAACAGTGTCTTCAATTGGGTCTATTAGTTTTAATTTCCCTAAAAACCCTAAACCAAAAACTGAAGGGGCTGCACCAAAGTAGCTACCAAACAATACACCAACAATAAAAGTAGAAATTCCTCCGTAAAAAAGAAGTTTAATCAATTTATTGCCTGCAAATATATTCTTAAAGAATACAAGCATCGCACCTGTCATTAGTGCCATTATGAGGCCATAACCTGCATCAGTAATACAAATACCAAAGAATAGAATAAAGAAAGCAGAGAGATACGGAGTTGGATCTATTTCATCACCCCTTGGGAGACCAAAGATTTCTGTTACATATTCAAATGGCCTTACTGCTTTACTATTCTCTAAAAGCACAGGGGCTTGTTCATCTTTTATAGGTTTTGTTTCAACAATAATCACCTCTTCCTGCAGATGTAAGGAGCTAAGCTCCTTCCGGAAGGAGCTTAGCTCCTTACATCTGCAGGAAGAGGTGATTATTGTTGAAACAAAACCTATAAAAGATGAA
>JABMPZ010000112.1 GCA_013203565.1 Parcubacteria group bacterium
ACCACATTCTTTATCAGAACACTTTAATTCTTTTTTGTTTTTCATAACCAATGGGCTCTTACATTCAGGGCAGGGGATAGTGTTACCTTTTTTGTCAGATACTGGTTTATCCCACGCTGCAAAGTCACATTTAGGCCATGTGCTACAACCATAGAAAACCTTCTTCTTTTTTGTTGTTTTTTCAACTATCTCACCTTTTTCGCATTTTGGGCATTTTATACCCAAGGTTGGTTTTGGTAGGTTTTCTGTATGTTTGCAATTAGGGAATTTACTGCAGGCATAAAATTTGCCGTATCTTCCTAGTCGTAATAAAACAGGGGCCTTACATTCAGGGCAAATCTTATCTGTTTTTTCAGTTAGATCTATCTTTTCTACACTTTTTTCTTTGCTCTTTAAGTTTTTTTCAAATGGAGTGTAAAAGTCCCGTAATGTTTCTGTAAAAGTATCTTTGCCTTCAGCTACGGCGTCAAGCTCTGCTTCCATCTTAGCAGTAAACTCCATATTAACTATTTTAGGGAAATGCTTTACCAGTATATCATTTACTATACCGCCTATTCTAGTGGGTTGGAATTTATTCTGTTCGTTTTTCTCAACATAGTTTCTTGCTTGGATTGTACCCATTGTTGGAGCATAAGTTGACGGTCTGCCGATCCCTTCTTTTTCTAATGCTTTAATGAGTGTGGCTTCAGAGTATCTGGGTGGGGGTTGGGTAAAGTGTTGTTCTGGTTTTAGTTTCTTTAGGGTTAGAATTTCATCTTCAGTAAGATTAGGTAACTCATTTTCTTCAAACTTTGTCTTGTAAACCTTTAGAAACCCATCAAATTTCAATGTCTGTCCAGTGGCTCTAAAGGTATATTTATTGGCTGAAACATCTACAGCCACAGCATCAAATATAGCTGGAGTCATTTGGCTAGCGAGAAATCTACTCCAAATTAAGGTGTATAGCTTGAATTCATGAGGGGTGAGTTTAAGTGATTCAGGGGTTTTTTCAGGATAAGCAGGTCTAATTGCTTCGTGTGCTTCTTGGGCTGATTTAGATTTTGTTTTAAAATCACGGCTTTCAAAGTATTGTTTTCCATATGTACTCTCAATAAATATCTTTGCTTTATTCGTGCTTTCTTGTGATAAGCTCAAAGAGTCAGTTCTATGATATGTGATGAAACCTTTTTCATAAAGCTTTTGAGCTATCATCATTGTTCGTTTGGCTCCGTATCCTAATTTACTGGAGGATGTTTGTTGTAAGGTGCTTGTTTTGAACGGAGGAGATGGGTTTCGTTTTGTTTCCTTCCTTTCAACTCCGATTATCTTGTATTCAGCACCTTCTAAGTCCTTTAATATATTTTCTGATTCTTTTTCTGTTTTTATTCCGAGTTTTGTAATTGGTTTGTCATCTTTTTTCGCCAACATTGCTGAAAACTCTTTTTGTTCTTTTGTTGCGAGAATTGCTTCAATGTTCCAGTATTCCTCTGCTTTGAATGCTTTTATCTCTGCTTCTTTTTCGCATACTAGTTTTACTGCCACTGACTGAACTCTGCCAGCTGATAACCCCCTCATTACTTTTTTCCAAAGAAATGGGGATAACTTGTAGCCCACTAATCGGTCTAAAATTCTTCGTGCTTGTTGGGCGTCAACAAGGTGTTGGTTAAGTTTTCTTGGGTTTTTTATGGCTTTTTCAATTGCTGATTTTGTGATTTCATGGAAAACAATTCTATCAGGGTTATCAAGTTTTAGAATATGAGCTATATGAAAAGCAATGGCCTCGCCTTCTCTATCCTCATCAGTGGCCAAGATAATTGACACAGCTCCTTTTGCGAGTTTTTTTAATTCTCTGACTTGTAGCTTTGCTTTATCAGGAATAACATATGTTGGCTTGAAATCATTTTTTACATCAACACCGATTTCACTTGTAGGCAAATCACGAATATGTCCTTTGCTTGAAGCAACTTCATAATCTTTTCCTAAGTATTTTTTAATTGTTTTACATTTTGTTGGACTCTCTACTATAACTAATTGCATAATAATTTTTTATATTTTTATACTAAGTATGACTTACGTACTTCAGTAGTCATCAAATATTTTTAATTTCTTGCTTATAATTTTCTATAATTTCTGAAATTTTAATGGTAATAGATTTTGAGCGATCGCTCAAAATCTATTACCATTAAAATTAACATAGAGGATTGGATTTAACGGATAAGGGAGTAAGTATTACCCCCCATGCTTTTTATTTTACCTTCAATTTCCATTAAACTCAAACAGCTTGAGATTTCAGAACAAGGCAAATTTGTTTTTTCAATTATCTTATCTATGTCTAAACTACCTTGAGCCAATAATTCTATCACGGCTTTCTCTATATCATTAGCAGGTCTGTTGGTATCAGATACCAACAGACTGGAAAA
>JABMPZ010000113.1 GCA_013203565.1 Parcubacteria group bacterium
GCATCGATATGGGCAATAATCCCAATATCTCTTGTTTGTTCAATTGGATATTCTCTTGGCATAATATGTTTGAGATACTTAGTTTTTAAATTTTCCTCTTAACTCGTTTTTTAGCTAAATGCGCAAAAGCTCTATTAGCTTCAGCCATTTTATGAACATTCATTTTCTTTTTCATTGCTTCACCTTCACCCTTAGTAACAGCAATAAGTTCTTCTGCTAATTTTTCATGCATTGCTTTGCCTTTCTTAGCTCTTGAAGCGCCTAAAATCCATCTGATAGCTAAACTTGTCCCTCTCTTGCTTGAGACCTCAATAGGTACTTGATAAGTAGCTCCGCCAATTCTTTTTGGTCTTACTTCAATACTTGGAGATGCCTCTTTGATGGCTTTTTCAAAAACATCTAATGGTTCTTGTTTTGTTTTTTCTCTTATAATATCAAAAGCTCCATAAACAATTTTAGTTGCTTTGGATTTTTTGCCTTGTTTCATTACTTGATTTATGAACTTGGCAACACTTACACTATTATACACCATATCAGGTGCTATTTCTCTTTGTTTAAATTTGAAAGCCATTATATTAGAAATGATAATTACTCTTTGGGTTTTTCTTCTGTTTTAGCAGGCTCTTCTTTTGGTTTACCTGCAGGAGCTGCGCCCCCTTTAGATTTTTTTGTTCCATACTTACTTCTTGAATTCATTCTACCTTCAACACCACTTGCATCTAAATGTCCTCTTACTATATGATACCTTACTCCGGGTAAATCTTTTACCCTGCCTCCTCTTATCATAACAATTGAATGTTCTTGCAAAGTATGTCCTTCACCAGGGATATATGCTGTAACTTCTTTACCGTTAGATAACTTAACACGAGCTACTTTACGCAAAGCAGAGTTTGGTTTTTTGGGAGTTACAGTAAACACCTTAGTACAGATTCCCCTCTTGAATGGTGAGGCATACTCACTCTGCCTATTTTTAAGTACATTAAAACCATAGGTCAATGCCTTCATTTTTGTTTTCTTCTGTACCTTCTTTCTTTTCTTTTTTACTAACTGATGAATTGTTGGCATAATTAAAATAACGCAAACTAATCAAAATAATACAGCACCAATGTGCTTACTACTAATATAGCAAATAAAAAAACAATGTCAACCGTAAGTCTTATCCAATACAAGATGAGCCTGAAATAAAACCTAATTCCAACGCAAAATGAGCCTGTAATGGCCCATTGTGCGTCAATGTGTGAACCGTTATGATTGAGATATATGACTATCAAAATGAACGACTCACACATCGTTAGTATCGCACAATTAAGAGAATTTTTAAAGGTCACACAGTCCATTGAATTCAAGTCGGTTTCCAAAAAGGAAAAATATCAATGGATTGATAATCATTTAACTAAATTTAAGTATTTCAGTTTAAGGAAAAAAGATAGAGTTATTGTAAGAAAATATGTAATGCGGACAACAGGAATGTCTAAGTCACAAATAACTCGTATTATTGCTAAGAAAAAGAAAACTGGTAAAGTATGGCTCGGCTCAACAGCAAGACATAGGTTTGCTAGAATATATACTGCATCAGACATTGCTCGTCTCATTGAAACAGACAATGCTCATCAGAGATTATCAGGTCCTGCTACAAAAACAATATTACAAAGAGAGTATGGAAAGTTTGGTAAACAGGGATATATGGAGATTAGGAATATCTCTATTAGCCATATCTACAATTTAAGGGAGACCAGACAATATAGATCTCATACCATGACAGTTAAAAAGACCTGTCCTGTTAAGAATTCCATTGGTCAGAGAAGGAAACCAGAACCCAATGGGGAACCAGGCTCTTTGCGCGTAGATACAGTGCATCAGGGGGATTATGGTAAACAAAAGGGTGTCTATCATGTTAATATAACAGATGAGGTTACTCAATGGGAGATAGTCGGTTGTGTTGAAAAGATATCCGAATACTACTTAAAACCATTGCTGGAGGATTTAATAGCTCAATTTCCATTCAAAATAGTTAGCTTTCATTCAGACAATGGTTCTGAGTTTATCAACAAAGTAGTTGCCAAACTATTGAATAAACTACTCATACAACAAACTAAGTCCAGAGCCAGACATTGTAATGATAATGCATTAGCTGAATGCAAGAATGGAGCTATTGTCAGAAAACATATGGGTTATGTCCATATTCCCAAGAGATTTGCTCCACAAGTAAATCAATTTTACAAAGACCACTTAAATGTCTATCTTAACTTTCACAGACCCTGTGGATTTGCTACAATAATTACAGACAAGAAAGGAAAACAAAAGAAAGTTTACAGACAGAAAGATTATCAGACACCTTTTGATAAATTAATGTCTCTTCCGAATGCTGACAGATTCTTAAAGGAAGGAAACACATTTATACAATTAAAAAGAATCGCCTTGGCTCAAAGCGATAATGAATGTGCTCGTGAATTACAAAAAGCAAAGGAAAATTTGTTCAAAAACTTCAAACATATACCTCAAGAAATGATGGAGTTCACAACCTTCATTTCAGGCTCATATGTGGATTAGAAAATACTCGTAGGCGCTATAAAAAAAGGACCCCCACAATCATAAACTGATATTTGCTCAAATTTAATGATTGTGGAGGTGATGAGAACCCAGAGTATGGCGACTATACTTTCTTCTTTGTCGCCTTTTTCCGAGTCTCTCTTATAAGTCGCCAATCCACGCCTACGGGGGCGCTTTTTGGCTCCTTTACAACTATACAAACGGGTCTCCTGTTCTTCATCTTCTATCCCTCCTTTCTTAATTTTTTCTAAGGAAACCCTTTAGCTTTTATATGGGTATTATACCAAGAAAAAAGAGGCATGTCAAGCCTCTTTCTCGTAACTGCCCGCCGATTTGAAGTAACTGCCCACCCATTTGAAGTAGGATAAGATTTATATACTTCTCCTAATTGTTATCTAATATAATTTGTCGTAAGATATGACGATCGTCATATTCTACGACAAATTATATTTGATCTATTTAGAA
>JABMPZ010000114.1 GCA_013203565.1 Parcubacteria group bacterium
GGTCCTACTTCAGTAGGACACATTAGAATACAAGGTCCGAGTGGAATGATTAAACTCAATCTCATTTCAGCCAGTGATGTACCGGCAAATATGGGAGTAGTCAAAGTAGCCAGAACTGCCGGAGACACAAACACAGCAGCTGATTTAGTGCTTACAACTGACCCAGATGCCTCGCCTGTTAGGATTATGACTCCTTATGGGATAAGGTCTTGGAGGAAGTTGCCTTGACCGTTGTTATAACTAATTGGTATAATAATGTAATGGAAAATAAAATTTTATCAGAATATGATGCTGTGATTGTAGGGGCTGGTCCATCTGGTTGTATAACCGCAAAGTACCTTTCAGAACACTACAATGTTTTACTATTAGATCAATTAAAAATACCACGAGATAAACCATGTGGAGGTATTTTAGTAGAGGAAGCACAAAACTTTATTAAAGAAAATTTACCAACTATCCCTGAAGATGTTTTTTCTTCTCCTAAATATCTAGACATGCGAAATATTGATTGGGATAATGAATCCGAATTAGACATAAAGAGGGGATTATACAATATTAATAGAATAAATTTTGATCGTTGGATATTTGAACTTTGCAAAAAGAATATATTTGTTTCTCATCAAACTAGATGTTTGGGGTTTGAAGTAGAAAAAGATTCAATAGATATAACAATTAAAAAAGCGGGGGAAGAAATAAATATAAAATGCAAGTATCTAATAGGGGCAGATGGGGCTTTTTCTATTGTAAAGAAAAAGCTAAGTAACAATGAACAGATTAGACAATATGTTGCAATGCAAGAATTTATTGGGTTAGAGAATGAGTTTATGGATAAATTCTTATTTATTTATGATAATGACATAACAGATTTTTATTCATGGGCAATACCAAAAGATAATAATTTAGTTGTTGGCTCGGCGTTGCTTAAAGAAGGTGCAACTGAAAAATTTCATATTTTTAAACAAAAGCTTAAAGAAAAGTTAGGTATCCAAGGTCAGATAACTAAAAAAGAAGGGTGGCTCATTAATAGACCAAGATATGAAAAAGATGTTTTTCTTGGTTTGGGAAATGTATTTTTAATAGGTGAGGCAGCTGGATTCATTAGCCCGAGTACTGCTGAAGGTATTAGTTTTGCATTAAGAAGTGGTTTTAATTGTGCTAAAGCTATTTCAAATCATTCTAAAAATCCATTCAAAGAATATGAAGATATTTCCTCGTCGCTTATAAATGAAATTATACTAAAATTTGCAAAATCAGAAATGTTATCTGACCCAGTTAAAAGAAAGAACTATTTTTTAAAAAAGTGATATTATGAAAAAATACAGATATGTTATATCTTATATCAAAAATGAATTTGTATATGCCGGACACTTACAGGCCCTAGGCGCAGCAAGTATTGTATTTGCTTCTTCTGTTCTTTTTAATACTAGAATCCATTGGAGTGGCATTTTAGTTGCTTATTTAGTTTTTTATAGCGCATATATATTTGATAGATTTAAAGGATTAAAAACTGACTCTCTAACTAACTCAGAAAGGACTCAACACATCCTCACATATAAAAGAAAAATTCCAGTTATTATTGCAAGTGTTGGTTTATTTACATTAATCCTTTTATTATATTTCAGTAATTTCTATGCTTTATTAGTTGCTATAGGAGTCATTACACTCGGATTATTTTATGATTCTTTTTTTAAGAAAATTACGAAAAAGATAACAGCTTTTAAGAATTTTTATGTTGCTCTTCCTTTTGCTGTAATGGTACTTTTTCCTTTTATTTTTTATTCTCACCCACTTACCAAAGAAATAGGTTACTCAGTTATTATATTCTTTTCACTCGTACTCTTGAAAATGTTTTTACTACAAGTTTTTCTTGATATAAAAGATATAGATAGTGATAAACAACAGGGATTACGAACTGTACCTGTTATCATAGGAGAAAATAATACATTTAAATTATTAAAAATTGCTAATATAATAATAACCTTTTTAATACTATCTATCTTCTTGTATAAAAATATCTTACCAAAATTTTCATTGATTTTATTATTAACCATACCTTTTGATTTTTATTCACTCAAAATATCAAAACAAGACAAATATAAAGGATATGTATTGGTAAGTATGGGATTTATTTTATGGTTTATCCTTATTGGAATTACTAAAATATTAATATGATATCTTTCTTATTATTAAATAAAATTTTAGTTTTTGTTATTAATATCGTTGCTATTTGGATAGGTGTCTTAGTGTATCGTAATAACCCAAAAAAAAGAGTCAATCAAATTCTTGCTTCAATGGTAGTATTAATGCTTTGTTGGGTAGATTTTGCATATTTGGCGAGAATATTGGGTGAGCAAAGAATTGATTTAGCTATGATTTCTTTGCGCATTGCCTGGTTTGTCTCTCCTTTATTTTATATTTTTGTTTTTTTTCTAGCAATTCATCTTATTGATAAAAAAAGAAATTATAGAGTTGTTAATATAATATTTCTTATAGTCGGATTGTGTTGTTCTCTTGCGATAGGATTTAGTGATTTAATTATTAAAAATATTGAATTCGTTGGAAATGATTTAACTATAATTTACGGAGTCGGAATGTTTCCGCTTCTAGGAATTATATTTTTTGTAATATGTATAGCTTTGTATATTGCAATAAAAGAATATTTAATAAGTTCAGAAAGGCAAAAAACTACTTTTCAATATTTTTTAATAGGTGCTTCAATATTTTATATCGCAAACATAATCTTTAATATATTTTTACCTTTATTCTTTCGCATTACTCATCTATATTGGATTGGAGACTATTCGTCAACTTTTTTAATAGGGTTAACTGGTTATGCCATCGTAAAAGAAAAATTGTTTGGTATAAAAGTTATTGTTACTCAGCTTTTCATTGGAGTTTTGACCTTACTCCTTTTAATTAACTTTGTTACAGCACAATCTTTATTTGAATATGTTTGGAAAGGGGCATTATTCATTGCTTTTATAATTTTCAGCTTTCTTTTGATAAAAAGTGTGAAAAGAGAAATCAAGCAGAAAGAGAGGATAGATAGGTTTGCTAAGGATTTGAAGGTTGCTAATGTTAGTTTGGAATTGGCTAATAAGAAATTAAAGAAATTAGATAAAGCAAAGTCCGAGTTTATTTCTATCGCCTCACATCAATTACGCACACCGCTTACTGCGATTAAGGGTTATGTCTCAATGATATTAGAAGGGGACTATGGTAATCTTCCTAAAGAGACCCTGACTCCATTAACTAATGTTTATGAATCAAATCAACGATTAGTTAAATTAGTAAACTCACTTTTGAACTTATCACGTCTTGAGGCAGGGAGAATTGTAATTCAGAAAGCTAATTTCTCTGTACAGGACTTAATTGCTGAATTAGTTAGGAGTTTTGTTGTTCAACTCCAAGGCAAAGATGTGAAATTAAAGTTTAAGAAACCAAGAGTAGCAATACCAGATGTTTTTGCTGATAGAGCTAAAATAGCAGAAGTCATTTCCAACCTTTTTGATAATGCAATAAAATATACTCCAAAAGGTAGTATAAGTGCAACATTAGAGTATAAAAAAAGTATTAATAAGGTTTTAATTACTGTTTCAGACACGGGGGCTGGTATGACAAAAGAAGAAATGACTAAACTATTTAAAACATTCTCAAGAGCAGGGGCAGGTAATAAATTCTGGACAGAAGGCACAGGACTCGGACTATATGTAGCCAGAAAGTTTGTAGAAATGCACAGAGGAAGAATTTGGGCAGAATCAAAAGGAAAAGAAAAAGGAAGTAAGTTCCTAATAGAGTTACCTGTGAAATAATTTTAAATATATGCAAGAAGAACATGTGGAACAGCAACTATACTCTGTTTTAGTTAATGTGGTAGTTGAGAAAGATGGTAAAATTTTAATTTCTCAAAGAGGTTTGGACGAAGATCACGAACCAGGGAAATGGACAGTTCCAGGAGGAACACTCGAACATACAGAGAGGTCTTTTAATGTACTTGAAGAAACTGCAAAGAGAGAGGTTCTTGAAGAGACGGGTATTGAAGTTGAAGATGAGATGCATCTTCTTATAAATAACACATTTAATCATGATAAAGATAATCTGCTTGTTGTAGCCATTGTTTTCTTCTGTCGATATAAATCAGGGGAGGCGAAGCCTTTGGAGGATACTATTGATGTAAAATGGATTACTAAAGAAGAGATAGATAACTACGAGTTCCCACACCCCAATGTTAGAAGTTATGTTGTCAAGGGATTTGAATTTTTAGATAAGAAGTAATAATGGTTATATATATGGAATATTTAATAAAAAAACAATTTGGAGATAAAGAAATTACTATTAGACAATTCTTGAAAAAGGACCTTTTGTCTGTGAAAAGATTTCAAATATATCTTAATACTTTAGTTGAAGAAGATGCAAAGATATTAATGAGAACTAAAAGAACACTAAAGGAAGAAAAAGAATGGCTTGAGGGTAAATTAGTTGATGTAAAAAAACATCATAAAGAAGTTTATTTACTAGCTGAGTATGAAGGTTTAATTGCAGGGCTTTGTAGTATTAAACTGCAACAAGAAAGGCAAGACCATATTGGAGAACTTGGGATTTCTATTGGTAAAGATTTTAGAAAAATTGGCCTAGGTTTTTATTTAACAAAAGAACTTATTAAGCTCGCCAAGAAAGAATTAAAACCCAAGCCAAAAATTATTAAACTTTTTGTTTTTGCTAATAATGAGCCAGCTATAAGGTTATATGAAAAAATAGGATTTAGACAAGTAGCTATATTGCCAGATCAAATACAATTTCAAGGTAAATTGATTGATGAAATTTGTATGCAACTATATCTATAATTTTTTATTATGAAAATAAAGGCGCCGATAAAAGATAAAGAATTTGAAAGAGCAGTTATATTTTTGATTGAGTATATGAAAGATGGCTATGATAATGACAAGCCATTGATTTTGCATAGTATTCAAGTCGGCTTAAAATTACTTGAACTAAAACAAGAACAAGAAGTAGTGATAGCTGGTGTTTTACATGATTTAGTTGAAGATACTAATTGCACAATAAAACAAATAGAACAAAAATTTGGCAAAAGGGTGGGAGATTTGGTCTTAGCATTAACCCAAGAAAAGATTGAGGATTATAAGGAAAGGTGGGGTGTTTTATTAAATAAAATTAAAAAAATTGGTAAAGATGCGATGATTATAAAAACAGTAGATTTTTATGAAAATTTCCCATATGCTAAATTAATTAAAGACAATGAATATCTACGAGAAATTGCATGGAAGCATAATTTTGCCATGGATGAGATGGAACCATTCATTGGCGACCTTCAAATATTTAAAGATTGCCGAGTTGTTCACCAAAAATTATTTAAAAAACTTGACAAAAAATTTTAGATTGCTATACTTAAAACATATGAGTAAAAGATGTATCCAATTAAATAGTTATTATAACTACGGCCTCACTATAGGGACCAATTTTTGGGTGCGAAATAGATCGTAGTATATAATAACGAATAATTTTACGCCCGCGGGTCGGCCTCTATGGTAGGGGTCGGTTTTTTATTTTAGTTCCTTTACAATTTTTAATGCAGGAGGACTTGGTTATGATAGTGGGAATTCCCGGAGGCAACGGAAAGTTCGGACAGTGGTTTGTTAAGTTCTTTAATTCGTTTGGGTACGAGGTGTTGGTATCTGATATTGATACTGAATTAACTAATAGGGAAGTAGTAGAACAAAGCGATGTAGTTGTTTTTTCAGTGCCTATTGGTGAATCAGTAAGAGTAATTGAAGAAATGGTACCGTATGCAAGAGAAGGAACAGTTTGGACAGATATTACTTCATTAAAGGTGGATACCATAAATGCCATGAGGAAATCCAAAGCAGAAGTTATTGGTATGCATCCAATGTTTAAACCAACCATGGAAGCAAAAGGACAGGTTGTTATCTTTTGCACAGACAGCCAGAGTGAATGGGTAGAAATACTCAAGAATGCCTTTATTAGCCATGGCGCTATAGTCAAAGAAATGCGTCCAGAGGAACATGACGAAATGATGGCAATAATTCAAGGAGGAACCCACCTTCCCTTTATAGCTGCTGGTTATGCTTTCAAAACCTTGGGGGCTGATTTAGAGGAGTTATGGGAAATAGCAAGCCCTGTGTATAAGATGAGAGTGCAGATGATAGGCAGGATATTAGACGGGAATCCCAAGCTTTATGCTGAGATTGCAGTTCTTAATCCTAATACTAAAAAGATAGCAAGTAATCTTTTAGTAGCAATGCAACGCCTATCTCACGCCATAATTTCCGAAGATGTCGATGAGTTTGTTGAAATCTTTAAACAAGCATCTGAATTTTTCGGTGACTTCACAAAACAAGCTGTTAAGGACACGGATTATCTAATCCAAAAAATGCTTGAACGAGAGAATGGAGAAAAATAGTTTTTTCTCAAAAAAATAAAGCGCTACTGGCATCAGTAGCGCTTTTTCTTATTTAGATATAATAAACGGTAACTGCTCACGCATTTGAAGTGAAAAATACTCTTAGAACTGTCATTTTAAACCAACAGGTAATTCATCCTTAGTAAATAATGAAGGATAGACGAAGAATTTATGAAAAAATAAAAGGCAA
>JABMPZ010000115.1 GCA_013203565.1 Parcubacteria group bacterium
TAATTAATTTTTAAATCTATTTAGTTATCCACAATTGACAACATCTTTAGGTTTGTTACAATTAGTATAACATACCGAAAGAAAACCGAAAAGAGGAAGTTATCCACAACTAACCATGCTTACAAAAAAACAAAAACAAATACTTGTGTACATTACAAAGTATCTCAAAAAAAATGAGTACGCCCCTACTCTGGAAGAGATAGGTAGACATTTTAAATTATCTTCTGTTGCAACCGTCCATGAGCATGTAGAAGCATTAAAGTCAAAAGATTATTTGAAAAATACAGAAAACAAACCCCGTTCAATTGAGTTAAATAAAAAAGAAGCAGAGCCCGACCTACTACTCGTTGCACTACAAGGTGTCATTTCAGCAGGACAACCAATTGAAGCTATTGAAGACGACTCTGAAACTATAACAATACCTACTAAGGGCTTGGATAGCAACAACGACTACTACGCCCTCAAAGTAAAAGGCGACAGTATGATAGACGAAGGGATATTTGATGAAGATATTGTAATAATCAAAAAACAATCAACAGCTGAAAATGGACAAACGGTTGTCGCTATAATAGACGACAACCAAGCTACTCTAAAAAAGCTATATCGCGAAAAGGATAGATTTAGACTTCAACCGAGAAACGAAAACATGCTCCCGTTCTATAGAAATGAGGTAGAAGTGCGCGGAGTGGTTGTAAAGATTATAAGTAATTTATGTAAAGAAGAACAAAAATTCAGAACAATAGATTTATTTGCTGGAGTTGGTGGAATAAGGCTCGGTTTTGAAAAGGCTGGATTTGAAACAGTATTCGCAAATGATTTTGAAAAATCCTGCGCTAATACTTATAATCTTAATTTTAAAACATCAAAACTCATAGTAGAGGACATTAAAAAAATAGGAATAAATGATCTGCCTGATTTTGATTTTCTTTTAGGAGGCTTCCCTTGCCAAGCCTTTTCAATAGCAGGAGATAGACAGGGCTTTAATGATGAAAAAGGCAGAGGTAGTTTATTCTTTGATATAGCAAGGATATTAGAGGCCAGACGCCCAACAGGATTTCTTTTAGAAAATGTAAAGAATTTGAAAGGACATGACGACGGGAAAACTTTTAAGGTAATTATGAAAACTCTAGAAGATTTAGGATATCATATAAAATACAACATAATGAATACTACGGAGTACGGAAACAGGCCACAAAATAGAGAAAGAATATATATCGTTGGGTTTAAAGATGAAAGACATTGTGATAATTTCAAATTCCCAAAAAAAAGAAACCTTAACATTAAGGTAACTGATTTGCTTGAAAAAAAAGTTGATAACAAGTATTACTACAACGACAAGCCTCTATACGAAAAAATCAAAAATGATGTTACTAAAATGGGGAAAGTTTACCAATGGCGCAGAAAATATGTAAGGGAGAATAAAAAGGGTTTCTGCCCTACTCTAACTGCTAATATGGGAACAGGGGGGCATAATGTGCCGATCATAAAAGATAAAAAAGGAATAAGAAAACTTACCCCTCGTGAGTGTGCCTCATTACAAGGCTTTCCTAAAAACTATAAAATTCCAAATAATCTTACAGACTCCGCTTTATACAAACAATTCGGAAACTCTGTGAGCGTAACAGTTATTGAGGCGGTGGCTGAAAAAATGATGGAAGCCTTAAATCGGGCTACGACCAAAGTTTAACATTGCTAGCCAAAGGCTTTAGCTGATGTTTTTCTATAACCTCTTTCTTCACTCTTAATCGGGGTCTCCTCTTTTCAGCTTGCTGGTGGCTAAACTTTTGGCCCTTGTTTACTGATGCTCCTTGGATTAAATGATTGGGTATTTTATATATGTCAAAAGTTCCATCAATATTTCCATCATTGTAAAAATCCAAAAAATACAAATCGTCCCACTTAGACTTGGGGCCGAAAGATGTCAAATCTCCCTTAACACTACATGCTTTTATTTGCTCAGCTTTTCCAGTTTTTAAGTTGAATGTGTCGAAAGACTTTGAAGCCGAACCTTTCAAGCCAAGCATCCTCGTTGATCCAGTATAAATACAAAAAGCCACCTCCGAAATACCTTCAGGGATATTTACCCCGCGAGAACGAAATTCCTTCATGCCTACAGTTAGCTTCGCCCAAGCATTAAAAAGCTTTTTCAATTTTATAATATCTCCTTTTGTGAAATGCATCAATTCTAGCTCACATTTCTCTCCAAAAACTATGGTTTTGTGTTTTTTGATTTTCATAACTAGATTTTAATAAAAACTATACATTCTCATTGTATTACCTTACATCTTTTTAGATGGTTTTACAATTTTAATAATCATAGCTTCTGGAATCAAATCCTTCCTGTTTTTATACAGCCACAGATATTTTGGACACTGAATGTATTTTATAAAATCAGATTTAGTTAACATAGTTTATTGTTTTAGATTAACTCTTTTTGAGTGATTTTACAATTTTAATAAAATAAATGGCCATAACTTCGCGTTACGACCATTTCTGTTTGCTCTGCCTGCGTGATTTTATCACACTGGTGCTGGGGGTTGATAAACTTTCAGGTCTTTTAGATGTTTAATCCCTTTATCACCCGAGCCAGGTATTTCCTCGTTCATTGAAACGAAAACATGTTTGGCCGATGAAAAGTTAACAGGGTTTCCTTCAGCATCAAACTCATTAGACAGAACAAGGCATTCTGGATTGTCACATATCACAGGATCTCCCATAATACCATTCATCACTCGCAAGTCGCCAATATTACATTCTGGGCATTTCATATCAACACCTCCTTTGGGTTGTATGTTGTACAATAAATAGAATAGCAAATTTTTGATTGACTTTCAAGCAAATTATTGTTACATTATATATAATAGTGTAATCTAAGATAGTGTAATAAATTCGTGTAATAAGTTTGTAATCTATGAAGAGTATTTTGGGTTGTATTTTGGCGGGATGTATTGGTCTGGCTTTAGCAATGCTATTTGTGCCAAGTGTAATAATTCAGGGCAATACAATAGAAGTCATTAAAGTAATTATAATGGCTGGGGGTGTTTTGGGTCTTTTTAATTTCTTTCTAAAACCAATTATAAAGCTAATTACTCTGCCTTTGCGTATGCTTACCTTAGGGCTCTTCGGGCTTGTGATAAATATGGCCATAATTTGGTTTATTGATGTTATTTTCACACCAGAACTAACTATGATTGGCATTATGCCTCTCTTTTGGACAGCACTGCTGGTTTGGGGAACTAACTTGATTTTTGCCAAAAAAAGGTTAGGGTCTAATAGGCGTGATAACGATGATTAAATCTCTAAATATAATATATGTTTAAAAATATTCTAATAGTACTTCAGGTAGTTGTTCCTGTGCTTTTAATTATTTGTATTTTATTCCAACAAAGAGGAACTGCATTAGGCAGTGCTTTTGGTGGTGGAGGAGGAGGCGATTTTTACTCAAAAAGAAGAGGCCTTGATAGAAAGATATTTGTATCAACAATTGTTTTGGGTACTCTATTCCTTGTTGTTTCTTTTCTGAACCTTATTATCAAATGAAAATTACAGAGGAGGTCAGACCTCCCTATGGCTCGAGCTCAGTTTTTTGGAGGTCTGACCTCTTCTGTAATTTTATTGTTTTGAGTGAGATGGTTACAAAATACTTTCGTCGTGAAGTTTTATATTTTTAGGTCACAACAAGGAAGACAAGTAAAAAGGTTTGAAGCCGTAGCAGAGCTACGGTAAAAGCCTTTTTGCGCAGTCTGACGATGTTGAGGCCAAAAAGATGAAACTGCAACAGGAAATATTTTGTAACCAGCTCATGAACTCTCATGAAGAAAAAACGCGATAAAACACAAAATAAAAGGTTTCCTTCAGCAAGACAATGGAAACAGTTTTTTAGGGTATTGAATGAAAAAGAGAAAATTGCTTTTTCTGCCTTAACTTTGATAGCTGTTGTTTCAGCTATTGCTCTTGGTATTGGCTTTTATTTTGAAAATACAATTATTGCACCTGATTTTGGTGGGGAATATAAGGAGGGTATTGTTGGACAGCCAATGTCACTTAATCCTTTACGATTAAGTAATCAAGATGTTGACCGTGATTTGACGGAAGTATTGTTTTCTGGGCTCCTAAAATATGATACTAATGGAACTCTTATCAATGATTTAGTTGAAAGCTATGATATGCAAGATGATGGCAAAATAGTTGAAGCATATCTTAAAAAAGATGTATTCTGGCATGATGGAGAACCACTTACTATTGATGATGTAATGTTCACCCTTAATTTGATACAAGACCCACAGTATCAGAGTCCATGGAGAATAAAATTCTTAGGCGTGGCTGCTGATGAAATTTCAGGCAATGGTGTAAGGTTTGCTTTGCCTAAAAAATATGGAGGATTTTTAGAAAACCTCACATTTAAGATTTTACCAAAACATATTTTCCAAGATATAGCTCCACAGAACTGGCCTCGCTTAATTACAAAAGAATATTTAATTGGCTCTGGCCCGTTTGCTGTGAAAAGTATAACCGGGGGTAAGTCAGGGTATATAAAAGAGATGGAGTTTGAGAGAAATGAAAACTATTATGGTCAAAAACCATATATAGAAAAGTTATCGTTCTTATTCTATAAAACTTCAGATGAGTTAATTCGTGCTGCTAAACTCGGTGAAGTATATGGTTTTGCTCCAATAGACCTTAGAGATCTTTCAACTGCTAAAAATAGCTTCAAAGAACACACTCTTTCAATACCAAGATATTTTTCATTATTCTTTAACACTAAAGAAAAAACACTGTTTTCAGATAGTGATA
>JABMPZ010000011.1 GCA_013203565.1 Parcubacteria group bacterium
AGTAGCTTAGTGGTAGAGCGGCTGCTTGCCAAGGAGAAGATCGCGGGTTCGAGGCCCGTCCCGCTCACTCTGTTCGCGGTCGCCCGGGGCGTTTCTTAACGCTCCGCAGGGACGCTCCGCTAAAAAGCCCGTTCAAGGCAACAGCTTGCCTTGAACCCCGCTCCATTTAAATTGCAAAACCAGTGGTAAAACCTCTGTTTTTAGGGGTTTTTCTTGACTTTTTAGCACATTAGTGCTATAATTAGAGTGTTTTACAAATTAAATATTTGTCTATGTTATACAAAAAAATACTAAAAAAAGTGAAAGATAAGAGGTATTATGCCGTTGTAATAGCGCTATTAGTGATTGGAACAATTTATGTAGCCAATAACTACATTTTCGCTGAAGATTACTTTATCTTAGGGGAAATAAAGGACTTAAGCATTATAGGGGAAACAACCTTTTTACCTAATATTGCTCCACCCCAAGCTAGGGTAGTAAATACAATAAAAGTAGTTGTAACTGCCTATTCTTCAACAGTTGCTCAAACAGACAGCACTCCATTTATTACTGCTTCAAATAAGAATGTAAGGAATGGCATTGTGGCCAATAATCTATTACAGTTTGGCACCAATGTAAGGTTACCTGATTTATTCGGTGACAGAATCTTCCAAGTTGAAGATAGAATGCACAGAAAAAAGGGTAACTACCATGTTGATGTCTGGTTCCCAACAACAGAAGAGGCATTAGAATTTGGCTCTAAAATTACTACATTAGAAATTTTAGGCAACTAAACGGTAACAAAACATCCTCCATCTCGGAGGGTGTTTTGTTTTACCAAATAACTAAACAATTAGATAATGGTTGTGGATAAAAAGCTTGACAAACAGACAAATTACGCTATCATAAACATAACAAGTAATTCCTCGTATGTGGGCTTCCGGATGGTCGCTCGTAAATAGCATGCGGGGTTTTGTGTTTTATGGAAACAAAGGGCTTTCTTCTATAATTTTCTTCTTAATTATATCATAATAGCTATTATCGCCATGTTCATACTTTCTAAAAATCGCCCAACTTGCAAAATCAACAGCTTGTAGCGATTTCTCATGTGATGGAACTCTTATAGAAATATCTATCTTTACTTTATGGCGACCTTGAACTTGACTCATTAAATAATTTTCAAAATTCTTATTCAAAAATTTATTTGTTTCTCGTCTTGAAGCAACAAACTTAACAACACCTGTTGTAGGTATTATATTTTTTGAATAAATTCTGTCTAACAGTATGTTTGTTACATAATTATAAAGAACCTGCTTTTCATTTTGAAGCTTAGTATAGACTTTCTTTTTGTTAAGATAAATAGCCATAATAGAACAATCCACATCGCATAATCTATTTAATAATCTACGACGAATAGCTGGTCTTTCTTTAAAACAATGCAAGACCCCAAATCTTCTTTTATATTTTTTCTTCAACTCAGAATGAGTAATCTTTATAATTTTCTCAACAACACGCTTATTTGAAACAAATAAGCAAGTAACCACAAAAAAATTTGAGGTTTTTCTCTTTTTAAAATTAAACCCTAGATCCCCAGATTCATCTAAAAATATATATGCCATATGTATTAAAAATGTAAAAAACTCAAAAGTTTAATGGCCTTTTTTATAATATCTCCGTCAAAAGAAATTTTGAAGCTAAAAACACTATAATTAGAAGTTTTATTTTCAATCTTTATTTGAGGAATTATACATTTATCCTCTCGATAAGTAGGATTTGTCTCTATTTTGTCATATTGAGAGTTTTGATATTTTTTACTTTTCATTGTATGCAACTATTTATGAAAGTTACTCCGAGAGTAACAACAGAAGTTATAATTTTTATAAAAAAATTTAAGAGCTGTCGCAATGACAGCTCTTAAAAATATGTTATATAACATTCTCTTGTATGCCCTCTTGCTCATTCTTCAACTCATCGTTTTTGCTAAGATTGATCACATATAGATCTAGGCCCTCATGTTTTATCTTATCTGGCTCAATCTTATTTCGATATTCTTTTCTATCTATGTTATTATTCAAAAAGAATGACCGAGCTGTAACTGAGCCTGTTGTCCCAGACTTTCCATGAATAATAGTGAATGCTCCTTCTGAACTTTCATCATTTGTGAAATAAAAACCAATCGCGTTCTTGTCGCTATCAAAAAAGAAAACTACTTTCTTGAAGTCCTTAATGTTTTCTTTATGATAAAATCCACTATTAAATCCGAAAGAATAAGAGCCTGTAATACTTATTGTATTATTACTTAATTTTGACCTTGTTTTGGTGTACCTTTTGAAGTTATACATATATTTTTATTTATTATTTTTACTATTTGCTTATTTTAAGTTAGCATAATAAAAATAATTTGTCAATAGAATTGCTACAAATCTTTAATTTCTGACATACGCTATCTAAACCAAAACATCCTCCATCTCGGAGGGTGTTTTGTTTTACCTTATATACAAATAAATATCAGGCTTCCTCTTATGCTTGTCTACTTTTATTGCCTGCCAACCCTCAATAGGCCATACATAGGCAATAACCCGAGTGCCTTTTTTCAACTCTTTCTCTAATTTTTCTTTTAATTTAGGATATATCTTAGGCATTAAGAAGAAATAGACAACATCAGCATCTGATAAATCAGCTCCCCAGAAATCCTTATATTTTATTTTATAACACCACGCGACAGAATGTGACGATCGTCCCCGTTTGTCGTGTTTTATTTTCAAAAAAATCCCCCGTATTTTAGCTATAAAATATGGGAACAATGATATCTCAAAACCAACAGCCGAACCACCGGCTTTACTAGCAGAAGCAACCATCCGACCATCACCGCAACCTAAATCATAAACCCTCTCCCCTCTCTTAATATCAGCCAACTTCAAAAACCTCTTAACATCTTTCCCCCAAGTAGGAACCCAAGGAGCCCCACGGATTCCAGCCCAAGCAAAAGTAACAGCCAGCAACAAAACAAAAAATATTAAGATTAAATACATATATAAAAGTTAAGCCGTCAAACATACAATAAAATATATACTTGACGGCTTTATCTTATTACATAACATTATTCACAACACCATCATTTGGCCAGTTAAGCCATGCGCTTATGAAATAAAACATACCAGATAGTTCCATAATAAACATCATTACTTCAAGAAATGGATATCTACCATGTCCTAATACATAGCCTATTGCAAATACTATACTAATAACAAAACTTGTTAGAAACAAACATCCTCCTAACACAAAAAAGTTAATACAGTCCTTTTTAGTGTTTGGTGGCGTGAAAAAACACATTAATAAAGCCACGATAAAACAAAAAATATAAACAGGTGCCATAACTATCATCCACATAATTTTCTCCAATATCTATCAACTATATTGTTAAGGTGAAAACTAAACAACACACATATCTACTTCATCCTTCTTGGATGTTATCTTCCCCTTTTTATCATACTCAAATGTTGCAAAAACAGTGCCATCATTTGGGTCTAAAATGTTTTGTATAACCTCTCTAACAGATGGGAATAAATCCTGTGTTAATATTTCTTCTTTAGTTAATGAAACAAACTCGCCTTCTTCTGTTGGCTGTAATTCACCAGAATCATAATCAGCAGAAAAATGAAAAATCAACCAATTATATGGCATTGCTTTGTGCGGAATAATTTCCAAAACACACGCCTCAAGACGCATATTCTTCACCTTTATATTAGCCTCCTCAAATAACTCCCGTTGAGCCCCAATAAAAGGATTTTCATCTGCATCAACCTTACCACCAATTGGATGTATAACATCAGGTGCAAACTTTTTCTCATGAGAACGCTTCATTAATAAATACTTCCCATCCTTTTTGACAAAAATGTTAGCACAAACAACTAATTCATGAATGTTAGGTTTTTGATTTATTGACATAATGAAAATAAAATGTGCCCGGGGTGGGACTCGAACCCACACGAGCTTGCGCTCAAATGATTTTAAGTCATTCTCGGATACCAATTTCGACACCCGGGCATTATATCATTTATGAGGCGTAGGTGGGAATCGAACCCACGTATAATGGTTTTGCAAACCATTGCCTTAGCCACTTGGCTACTACGCCTTGGTTTTATTCTAATCTAAAACTATATTTTTTCAATTCTATAATTATAAAGTACCTTTTTCTTTTTCTTCTCTGAAAATCAATAGAATATCTCCTTCTTGTACTTTTTCTTCTGAGTTGAATGACATGGCTACTTGCTGTCCTTTGGTTGCTTTTCCAATGTCTTGTTTTTCTTTTTGTAATGTTTTAACTCTGCCTTTTCCGATTATCTCTTCTTCTCTTTCTATTTCTGCTCTGGTATTAAGTGTAATCTCACCATCTTTTACTTTACCTCCAATAACTTGTTTGTCTTTGGTTTGTTTGAATATATGAGTTATTTCAAACTTACCAATATCAATTCTCTTTACTTCAGGAGATAAGATCTTTGTCATTGTTTCTCTGACTCCTTGTACTAACTCATAAATAACATCAAATGTTTGTATCCTAATCTTTTTCTGTTCAGCAAGATTCCTTATTTGCTCTGATATCTCAACCTTAAATCCGAATATAGCGGCATTGCTGTTATTTGCTAACTGCACATCACTTGCTGTAATATGTCCTGCTTCTGCTTTTAAAACTCTTAAGATTGCTTTTTCTTGTGGGATACTCATTAGAATACTTTGGATTGCCTCGCAGGTGCCTAAAACATCTGTTTTTAGAATAATGTTAAGTATTCTTACACCTTCTTCTGCTTTAATTACCTCTGGCTCATATGGAGCTACAACCTCACTGCCTACTGCTTTTTGAGCTTCCTCTTTTGAGTCATATACTTTGAATCTCTCACCAACAGGTGGAGTAGTTTCAAACCCTAACAAACGAATTGGCTGTGATGGTATTGCTTTTTTCACCTCTTTACCCTGAAAATCACTCATATTCTTTGCTTTACCTATTGTTGTGTTTGTGCCTAAAATATCTCCCCATTCTAAAGTACCTTTCTCAAGTATCAACGAAGTAACAGGTCCTTTCTGTGCATCCAACTCACTCTCAATTATTGTACCCTCTCCTGGAGAATCAATATCAAGATCTAATTCTTCCATTTCAGCTACTACTAAAATTGTCTCTAACAACTCTTTAATTCCTTGTTTTTCTTTTGCTGAAACATCAACTGAAGGCACATCCCCGCCATACGACTCAACTGTAATATCAAGCTCTATTAATCGTGGCTTTACTTTTTCAGGCAACGCACCGGGTTTATCCATTTTATTAAAAACAACTATCATTGGCACCCCTGCTTGCTTTATAAACTTGATTGCTTCTTTGGTTTGGTCTTTAATCCCTTCCACTGCATCAATAACTAATATGGCTACATCAGCTACATTAGCACCTCTTTGTCGCATTGCAGAAAATGCCTCATGACCTGGAGTATCAATAAACGAAATCTTTTTACCATTGCTTTCTACTTCATAAGCTCCGATATGTTGAGTAATACCTCCTGATTCTTTTTCTGTAATAGCAAAATCCTCTCTTATTGCTTCAAGCAAACTACTCTTGCCATGATCAACATGACCCAAAACAGCCACCACTGGCGACCGTGTTTCTTTATTCTTTTTGCCTGCCTTTACCTTGCTGGCAACAGGTTTTTTATCTTTTTTAGCCATATGCTATATATTACCCTACTTTTGCCTTTTTTTCAACTAAATTGCGAATAAATTTCTTTTTTGTTATGATAATATAATATGGAAATAAAAAAATATCTACCCTTATTTTACTTTATACTTCTTTTATTTATAACTGCTACGGCATGGAAGTATTTGATTGGGCCAAAACTTATTTTATTAGAAACACAAGAAGGCATAACATCTGCAGAAATCAAATATGATTTGTTTACAAATTTAATTAATTTTTTCTTGACACTAATGGCAATAAGTATTATTCCAATATACTTATGGATTAAACGCGACGTAGAAGTCTCTGTGAATAAAAAAACAGAAAAAGAAAAAATTAGATTAGAATCTCTAATGCGTTGCACTCAAATGCTTCAAACGTGTGTGCAACAAGAAAAAAGATATGAAGACAGAGGCGAAATAAAAATGGCTCTTATGCAAAAGTCTAAAAAAACTTCTACTATAGTCCCTGTCTGGCTAGAAGAACTTATAAGTAAAGCGCGTTCAGCTCTAAATTATGCAGAAATGTTAAAAGGAACTAAAGACGAAAAAATAATTCTTCATGCAAAAAACAATTTAGCATACTATTTAACGATAGCTAGAATAAGAGAAAACGAGGCAAGAATGCTTATCAAAGAGGTCTACCAAAAAGCTGGTGAGTACAATAACTATAATTGGATAGAAACATATTTGTGGGTATGCTGGTGTTTCGCAAAGGATGAAAATGAAAAAAAAGAGGCTCGTAAAATATTTTACGAACTCTACAAACAAAAGGATATAATAACCAAAAGGGAGTTAAAATCAAAACTCGAAGAATATAAACAATTCTTCGACCAAGTGTTTACCACTCCCATTGACCATCAAAAACAATTGTAATTCTTTGAATTATCATACAACTTAATAATAACCTATAAAAACCGACTCTGTCAATACCTTGTCGTTTTTTATTATATTAAATTACTTTTTGAAAACTTTACTCAACTCCTACCAGTATCACTAAACCTAAGAACTAATAAAGCAAAGATATAGATTACATGCTCATCAATCAAAAAGCTATGTGTTCCGACATAAGGAAAACTCAAGACAGGGATATAGTAAAGAGCCATCAATAAAACACCCAATAGAGCTGAATAACGCACAAATATCCCTACAATTAATGAAATTCCTAAAAGAGCGAGCCCCCATTGGTTAATTAAATCAACCCACACTACAATACCTGGGCTCGCTAACCATTGGTAAAAAGAGACAAAGGTTTTAGCATTATTTAGATAACCAGCTGATGTCCATGTGGGGTCTAAAACTTTAGTAATCCCAGCATAAAGAAACATCCAACCAATTGACACCCTTAACAAAAACAAACTTATTTTTCTAAAACCCATATATTTTATTTTTATTTCCTATTAAAAACCTTTTTTTAATTATATCATTTACAGGGATAAATAAAAACAGTGGGGCAGATAATATTTATCCACCTCCACTGTGCCATTAGTTTTGTTAATTATTAGCTATCAGCTAATGTCTCCTTTATGTTGAATAATACACTAATATTCAAGACGATTTTTTATCATCTGTAATAATTCTTGTTCAGTTTTATAAATACCATGTCGAGAAAAAATCAATATCTTATAAATATCATTATCTAAAATCTGAAATATCAATCTGTATCCTTTTGATTTACCAACACTTTCTTTAAGTGGTACCACTCTTGCTTTGTAAATCTTCGCGCTACTAAAACCAGGACATTCGTCAATCGCTGGCGTTTCTTTTAAGCCCTTTAAGTTGAAAAGGCGCTCCCATGCTTCTAAAGATTCAAGTGGGGCAGAAAAACGCTTTAACTTTTTCAAATCCTTTTTAATATCGCAATGTCTATCTATCTGCATAGGTGCTACATTTTATTCATTTCACCATATTTATTACGATAATATGACAAATTGTAGTCAATAACACCATCTGGCTTAGTGGCAATCCATGGAGCTTCCCCATGGCTAGCATTTTTCATTTCAGTGCCGGAAAAATTCTCCCATTTTTTGGCTATATTTTCCATCATCAAAAGTTCTTCTTTACTAAATAGATTCAAATCAAAATCTTTCAATGGCTCAAGTAATTGTTGATCTTGGTAGCCACTACTCATTTTAATTCTGCGAACCTTTATTTCCTCTCCTTGCATTTCTTTTAAAATCTTTTCTGCCATCCTAGGAACTGGTCCTTTTGCAAAACGCAAATATTCATCACCAGTGATTGATTTTCCATATTTCTCAAAAAAATCAAAATCTAAAAAATACAATAACTTCATTATTTTTAATTTGCCCAAAGTGCCATTTTTAATATTATTGGCAAAAAATAATATTATATTCTTATACTTTTTTTTGTTTATCTTAACCATATTAAACACTTTTTTATATAATAACACAAAACACTACACCAAACAAAGCTCCAATGTGCGGAGGGAACAGGATTCGAACCTGCATGTCTGTTAAGACGGCACTTTTCAAGAGTGCTGCACTACCGTTATGCGACCCCTCCTTATTATTGTTAAAATTATCATTAAATTTTCACTAAAGCGGTTTCTTTATTCAGATATAACAAAGCCTTACAGATACTGATAAATACATCAACATCTTTATTTTTCGTTAGGTAAAAATCTGCTAAAACCTCTCTGAATCTTAACAGCTCATTTAATCCGTGTCGCCATTTTTCATCGTCAGTTGTAAGGTCAATTAATTCAAATGCCCTGTTGAGGGAATCTAAAACTAATCTTTCATTCTTTTTTATTAACCAGTTTTTCGCTCGTGACAATTCAGCGCAAACATTCAATATTTGAATACTTTTAGAAAAACTTTGCCATTTTTCTGGGGTTAAATTTTTATGATATTTATTCATTCTGTACAAATTGCTTTATTATTTTATTAATTTTATCAATTGTTTCTTTATCCTGAATATCCATATTAAAATGATTTTGATTTGGCTTTAGATTAATTAAAGAATTATATTCAACCCAATCATTATTATTCATTAAAGGATAGAAGTTTCCTCCCCATAGGTTTTTTGGATTAGAATTATTCTTAATCAATAATTCAGCTATATCTGAATGAAGCTCTCCTCCTACTGCAATAATTTCTTTTTCAACATCAGCCACAAATTTAACCATCTCCTTAAAGGGCTTATCCAAAAACTTTTCCAAATATTTTTTATTCTTTTTTTCTTTAATTATTTCTATAAGGTAAGGCATAATACAATATTTAACTAAAAAATATTTTATATCTTTCTACTCTAAAACTTCGGCACAAAAGCGGAGGAGGCGAGAGTCGAACTCGCAAGACGCCGAAGCGTCGCAGATTAGCAATCTACTGCAATAACCATTATGCGACTCCTCCTGAATACCTATATCATACCATTAAAATTGAAAAAATCAATAATTTATGGTATTATTTTTAATGTTAATGCTCTGGCTGATGTAGTCCTGCTTTTATTAAAAAGCAGGACCCCGGGCCAATTCTTTACGGTAAATCACAGATTTACCTAAATTGCCCGACAAAGCCAAGACTTTGGCTTTGTCCCCGTGGCTTAATTGGATAAGGCATTCCCTTGCGGAGGGAAAGATTGCAGGTTCGAGCCCTGCCGGGGACACAAAATATTTTGCAGCTAAATCTGACGATCGTCAGATTTAGCTGCAAAATAAAAAACAAAACTGGAAGGAGCTAAGCTCCTTCCAGTTTTTGATTATAAACTATGATTTCCACAGGCCGTGTATGTTGCAGTATGCTCTTGCTTCAAGCACTTCAACTCTTGGACTGAACTCTGCTTCCGGGGCATCGCCTGACTTTAGAAACTTCTTACCAATCCTACCATCACTTGTTTCAACTTCTATCCATTCTATATAGTGTTCTTCTGTCATTGGATGAGGTGTAGAGCCCACTTTTACTTTTACCCCCTTGTCTGTTTTCTCAACCACAGGAACATGCTTTTCTTGTGCTTCATCTTCTTGCTTTTCTTTGAGTAACTCCATTGGTTGTCCACAGCAGACAAGCTCACCTTCTCCTGTATGTAATACTTCAACGATATTACCACACACATTACACTTATATATTTGATTTAATTGAGTCATATATTTTAATATTGTTCACACTTAATTTGGTAATAAGACCTTTTGTGGTCGCAGGATGGGCACTTTTCTGGTGGTTCTGTTGCTGTTGTGGTGTATCCACACTCACGGCAGACCCACTCAACCTCCTGCTCTTTCTTAAACACAGTATTGTTTTCTACTTGCTTTAATAATGATATATACCTTTCTTCATGATGCTTCTCTGCCTTTGCTATGGCTTTTAATCTTAGAGCAATATCACTAAGACCCTCTTGTTCTGCTATTTCAGCAAACTCAGGATACATTTGAGTATACTCATAGTTTTCGCCAGCAATTGAGGCCTTTAGGTTTTCAGCTGTTGTGCCATAAACTGTTGGAGCTACTGCTTCAACCTGTACTTCTTCATTGTCTTTCTTTATCTCCTGAATATGCTCAAACAATCTCTTGGCATGAGCTTTCTCATTCTCTGCTGTTATTAAAAAGATTTCAGCTATTTGCTCAAAGCCCTCTTTCTTAGCTACTTTAGCATAAAACGAATAACGGTTTCTGGCTTGTGATTCGCCAATGAATGCTTTTGTTAAGTTCTCAAGTGTTTTTTGCATATGTTTTTTTATTTATTGTAAATCTATTATATACTATTTAACACAATATCCCAAACAACCTGTGCCACTTCATCTGAAACACCATGAGAAGGCTCATAATGCATATCAATATATGGTAAACTATTTGTTTCTAAAACAGCACATTCCTGCTCTTTATACGACTTAGATATGTCAGCACAGATAAAATCAATACCAACAATGCGTGTGTTTAATAGATTTGTGATTTGCAAAAACAATTCCCTATTGTCTGAATGCATCTGGTCTGTTAATCCAACAGTATCACACCCAGAAGACAATGTATGCTTATAGTGGAGATAAACCTTTTGATTATTCTCTAAAACAGAACCTAAACTCAAGCCCTGTGTTTTTAATGTTGAAATAAGGATATCGTCAACTACTATTTGATGTAGGGTAGTGTTTCGTTTTGTTGGAGCACCCCGTTTCTTATCCCTATTCTTTTCCTGTATCAATTGCTCAATTGTTGAGTTACCATTACCAACCACATTAGCTCTTTCTCTATGACAACAGAAAACCTTATCCTTTCCAACAACAGTAGCACGGTATAGATTACCTAAAATATACTTTTCTACAATAAAATCAGGACGATACTTCTTAACTATTCTCACTGCCTCTAAAAACTCTTTTTCTGAAGATATGTTGCATACAACATGCTGACTCAATGAACCAGAGCAGGGCTTCACTACAACAGGCCAGTCAATTTGCTTAGCAAATTGTAAGGCCTTTTGTTTGTTTGTGAATTTAGCTCCCGCAGGCACTGGTATATTATTTAATTCAAGTAAAGCTCTAGATTTTGACTTGTCATCCATATCAAAATTAGAGTTATGTGAAAACAAAGGAATGCTTTCATAATAGTATTCCTTGTTATCATATGAAAATCTAAAATCATTACGATACCCTCCTAAAATCTTTACTGCCTGGATATCAATACCCATCTTTTTTGCTTCGTTAAAAAAAATCAAACTCCTATTAAGAAGTTCTGATTGATCTGGATTGTTTTCAAACTTAACTATTTTTATCACGCTTAAAGCACGGAGTATAAACGGCCAAAGAGAATAACAGTTAAAATAGCTTTGCCCTGGGGTTTTTAGCTTTATTCTTAAACCCAAACCAGATACCCTACCTAAGTAATAGGCAACATGAAAATGAGTATGGCTTCTGCGCTTGGTTGGCAGACAGTATGGGCAATAATGTTTTGACATAAGCCATAATAGCAAATGCCCAGCCCCTTTGAAAGGGCTGGGCAAGTGAGCCACACCATAGCGAGACCTGCTTCTAAAGCGAGTTCTCGGGCTAAGAAACAGCCCTTGTTATGATGTGGAAAAAAGATTTACTCAGCTGGAGTTTCTGTTACAGGAGCGTCCCCTTCTGCTGGAGCTTCAGGAGCTTCTGCAGGAGCTGGAGTTTCCTCTACTTCTGCTGGAGCTTCAGGAGCTTCCTCAACTGGAGATTCAGCTGGCATTTCAGGAGCTACTGGAGTTTCCTCTGGAGCTACTGGTGCTTCAGCTGGAGTATCTGTTACAGGAGCATCCTGTGGTTGAGTATTATCGTCTTGACAATTGCATGTATCACACATAGTATTTGTATAAGTTAATTAAAAAAACAAAAATTACGACCTTTACTCGTATTTTCAGTTTCTAATATATCTTACCATAAAATCAACAAAAAAGCAATAGCAAAGCCGACTTATCCACAGTTTAACGAGCCACACTCTCCCGCTGAAATAATTTTGTTGCTAATTACGACGATCGTCCTAATTAGCAACAAATTATTTGCGGAGAAATATTCTGCGTGTTAGTATGCAGGTATGATAACTCTACAAAGTAAAATTGAAGAAGTGTCTCGGATTGGTGACTGGCATCAAAAACACCTCAATAGAATGGGTATCCATACCGTAGCTGACTTGATTTGGCATTTCCCTGCAAGATATGAGGATTTCTCTAATATCTGTCCTATTGCAAAGATTAAATTAGGAGAAAAACAATGTATTGCAGGTAAAGTCCTATCAATTTCCAATAAAAGAACATGGAAAAAGAAAATGTATATTACAGAGGCATTGATTTCAGATGAATCAGGAACAATACTGGCGATCTGGTTTAATCAATCATATCTAACAAGAACACTCAAACAAGGAGATAATGTGTTTTTGGCAGGCAAAGTATCTTTGGGCAAAGAAGGTATTTTTCTTTCAAGCCCTGTTTATGAAAAAATCTCAACACAAGAAACAAAACACACAGCCCGTCTCGTGCCAATCTACCCAGAAACAACAGGCATCACATCAAGATGGTTGCGATATATTTTAGCCCCATTATTACAACATTTTCAAAACACATTCACAGAACCATTGCCACAAAACATAGTAGAAGAACATAATTTATTAGAGATTAACACAGCAATACAACAAATTCACTTCCCAAGCACACAAGAACAAGCAGAAAAAGCAAGACAAAGATTTTCTTTTGAAAATCTTTTTTTAGTAGAACTCTCTGTTGTAAAAGCCAGAATGCAGTTAAGTCACCAAGAAGCCATTCCTGTTCCATTTAATGTTGAGTTGATACAGGATTTTGTGAAATCCCTTTCTTTCAAATTAACAGATGCTCAAAGGAAATGCTCTTATCAAATCTTAAAGGACTTAGAACACCCAAGACCTATGTCACGGCTTTTAGAGGGTGATGTTGGCTCTGGTAAAACAATGGTAGCTGTAATCGCAGCCCTGAATACAGTAAAGTCAGGCAATCAAGTGGCTTTTATGGCTCCAACAGAAATACTAGCAAAACAACATTTCAAAGAGGTCTCAAAACTCCTCTGGCCATTCAAAGTCAGAATTGCCCTATTAACAGGCAAGCAAGACCAAATCATTGCCCAGAAATTAAAGAATGAACTGATTGAGATATCAAGAACACGGCTCTTGAAAAAAATCAAAGAAGGTGAGGTAGATATTTTAATAGGCACGCATGCTTTAATTCAAGACAAAGTAAAGTTTGGTAATTTAGCACTTGCGATTATTGACGAACAACATAGGTTCGGGGTAGGACAACGCGCTAAACTCTGCCAAAACAAGGGTAAAATACCACACTTACTCTCAATGACAGCCACGCCTATCCCTAGGACATTAGCTCTAACTGTATTAGGTAACTTAGATTTATCCATTATTGATGAAATGCCAAAAGGGAGAAAAAAGATAATTACAAAAGTAGTCCCACCAAAAGAAAGAACCGCTGCTTATAGTTTTATTAGAAAAGAAGTAAAAAAGGGGAATCAGGTTTTTGTAATCTGTCCGAGAATTGAGGCAAGTGATGCAGAAAACGAAAAAATACAAGGCGAGGAAAATGGTTCATTTTTGAGCGATCGCTCAAAAATGAACC
>JABMPZ010000001.1 GCA_013203565.1 Parcubacteria group bacterium
ATTGTTCTTTTTGAGGCACAAACTCACTTTCTTTGTTTTCTGCTTTTTCCAACTTAACGCCCAAGTATGAGACAGAGGTCTCATCTTCCGTGATTGGCTCTAATTCTGAAGAGGTCTCTCTTTCTTCTGTTGATTTTGTTTCTTTTTCGGAGGGAGTTTTTGTTTCTTCTGATTCTCTGCCTGGAATGCGTCTAAATTGTTCACTGGGTCGTTTCATGGTTATGATTGATAAGTTAAACCAACGATGGCTAAAACATTAAAACCTTTTTTCTGCGTTCTTCTTAGAACCCCCTTGGTCATTAAAAGAATTATTGATGAGTTCTTGTAATTAGGGACAACCACTATTGACTGCATCTTTTCTTTGTCAAATAACTCTATCTGGCCTGTTGGATACTGTAGAATAAGATCATAGAATTGTTTGTCTAAGTTGCTTTCTACAACAAAGTATATTTTAACTGGGCTCTTTAATTTTTCGACAAGTTCAAGTGATGTTTTTGCTTTCTTAAACTTACTCCTTTGCAAACTCCTTTGTAACCTCTTTAACTCCTCTTTAGTTTTAACAATTACTAAAGACACCTCTTTTTGAGAAACAGTATGCTCAATGAATTTAGAGAAGGGTTGTTTTGGTTTTACACCTCTTTTAACAGCCATTTCCATAAAGGAATGAATTTAATTTTTTTACCTTTTATTTTTTCTTCTTTTTCATAATCAGCGGTTATAACTAAAAGATTGTTGCATTTTAATTCATGACTTGCCTTGAGTAAAGAGCTTAGTTCCCTTTTTTTAGTATCATACTTGGAAATATTATAAGAAACCTGAATCAATTCCTTTACTTTTGCCCCTTGTTTGATTACGAAATCAACTTCATGATGGTATGTGTCTTCCCAATAATAAACCTCCAACATGGGGTCAAGAGCTTTTTTTCTTAAAATTTCTAAAGCAACAGCATTTTCGTAAATATGTCCTATATCTTGAGAAAATTTTATAGAAAAGGCATTGATCAAACCAGTATCAATTGTATATGTCTTCCTAGGGGCTATAATTCTTTCTTTTTGTTTATATGAAAATCTATTAATTGCAAAAATCAAATATGATTCCTCTAAAAAAGAAAAATAATTTTTAGCAGTGTGGACACTTTTTAATGAAAAAATATTTTTAAGTTTATTAAAGGTAATTTTACAGGAAAAATTGGAAATTAAATAATTGGCAACTTCTTTAAAAGTGTTTATATGCTTTATTTTATGCCTAAGGATAATGTCCCTTGTCAGGATATTTGAATAAAGAGCAACAAGATACCTTTTATAATCCTCGCCCTGGATAACCTCTGGGAAACCTCCATAAAACAAATATTTTTCAAGATACTTATGAAGCGAGGCGGTTTCTTTAGTGCTAAAAGCATCTTTTCTATATTCAAATGAATTAAATCTTAAATATTCACGAAAAGAAAAAGGATAAAGCTCTAAAGCAAAATGCCGACCAGTAAGGCGGTTAGATAACTCTGTATTTAATAATTCAGCATTACTACCAGTGACTATTATATTAAAGCCCTGTCTGTTTAATCGATTTATAAAAAGTTCCCATTTTGGCGCATTTTGAATTTCATCAAAAAAAATAAACTTTGGTTTTTTATCTGTTGTTGTATAAATTGCTTCAAGTAGCAAATTTAAGTCCTGTGGTTTTAGAATAGAAAGCCGTTCATCATCAAAATTCACATAACCAAAATTCTGCTTTCTTAGCAACTGAAAAGACAAAACCGACTTACCGGCTCTTCTTGGTCCAGTAATCACTTTGACTAAAGACGACTTTAATAATTTATTGTAATTCCCCCAAACATCTCGTTCTATAATTTTCTTTTCTTTAAAGATTGATTCTAAATCATCTTTTTGGTCAAGTAAAATTTGTTGTACATTTTTTAACTGCATAATAGTGATGCATAATTTATATATATATTATGCACTGTGACTGCACACTCTTATAATAACTCTGGTGCCATTACTTGTCAAGGTATTTCTCCACAGTTACCATAATTCTCGCCTTAAAAATAAACTCTAGACCGAGGTGTATTTTGGCGTTCGCTCGGAAATAATTCTACTGCACAAAAACATGACTTTTTGTGCAGTGCAATGCACATCTTTATTATAGAATTTACTAAAAATCTGTCAACAAGGCAAAGGCGAAATTCATTCAAATCCAGCTCTCCTACATAACACTTCACTGCTATGTAGCAGTGAAGTGTTATGCAG
>JABMPZ010000012.1 GCA_013203565.1 Parcubacteria group bacterium
AATCATTATACATCATTGAGTTATGAATGTCAAGACATACAATCAAAAAGGTGAAGATTCAGGAGAGGCGAAATTGCCTAAGGGTATTTTTGATATTGAGATTAATGAAGATTTAATGCATCAGGTTGTTGTATCACAGATGTCAAACAAGAGACAGGGTACAGCTCATGCAAAAGATAGAAGTGAAGTTAGAGGTGGAGGAAGAAAACCATGGCAACAGAAAGGAACAGGCCGAGCAAGGCATGGTTCTACTCGTTCTCCTATTTGGAAAGGAGGTGGTGTAACATTCGGCCCTCGTAATGAGAAAAACTATAAAAAAATTGTTCCAAAGAAGATAAGAAGAAAAGCACTTTTAATGGCACTTTCAAGTAAAGTAACTAATAACCAGCTTATTATATTAGACGAGTTAAAGTTTACAGCTCACAAGACAAAGCAGATGGTAAATGTTTTGAAGAATTTACCGTGTTATGAGAAAAAAACATTAATTGCTTTACCTGAAATGGATATAGATATTATTCGTTCAGCAAGAAATATTCAAAATGTAGAAACAATACAAGTAAAAGATATTAATGTTTTAGATATTTTGAATTTTCAGTATTTAGTAATGCCAAAAACTGCAGTTAAAGTATTAGAGGGTGTTTTTAAAAGCGAGAAAAAAGAAAAGAACGAAGAAGAAAAAAAGGTAGAGAAAAAGGAAATTAAAAAAGTAAAATAATATGGCTTTAAGAGATTTATTTAACAAAAAAACAAAATCACAGAAACGATTGGAAGAGAAAGGCGGGAAAGAAATGAAAAAAGTTCAGGCAAAGAAAAAAGAAGTGGTAAAGAACGCTAAACCAGCGCCTGAAGAAAAGAAAGCAGTATCCCAAACCGCGAAACCAAAAAAAGGAGATGTTAAAATAGCTCCAAGGGTTTTAAGGTCACCACAAATTACAGAAAAAGCCAGTTTTTTACAAGAAAAAGATCAATATGTTTTTAAAGTTTTTAAAACAGCGACAAAGCCAGAAATTAAAAAATCAATTGAAGAGGTTTATGGAGTAAATGTAGAAAAAGTAAGAGTGATTAATGTTCCAAGAAAGGCCAAGCGTTTAGGCAGAAGCAAGGGTTGGCAACAAGGATATAAGAAAGCTATTATTACAATAAAGAAAGGCCAGTCAATTGAAGTTTCACCAAGATAATATGAGTAAAGTTATAACAAAAAATAAGCCGGAAAAGAGATTGACAAGAGCGATGAGAAAGACAGGTGGCAGAAATAGTAAAGGCAGGATTACTGTACGACATAGAGGAGGTGGGTCTAAAAGACGCTACCGTATTATTGAGTTTGGTCAGAAACGCATGGATGAAACAGCAAAAGTTATTGCTATTGAATATGATCCGAATAGAACTTGCAATATCGCCTTGATAGAGTATGCTGATAATGAGAGGAAATACATTTTATCTCCAAATGAATTGAAGGTTGATGATGAAATTCTGTTTTCTGACAAAGCGTCGTTAAAGATAGGTAATAGAATGCAATTAAAGAATATTCCTGTTGGTACTATGGTGCATAATATTGAGTTAATGCCTGGAAGAGGAGGTAAAATCTCAAGAGCTGCTGGAACAGCTGTTCAAATTATGGCACATGAGGGCAAGTACACTAATTTGAAAATGCCTTCAACAGAAGTAAGAAAAGTACCTATGGGATGTTTTGCTTCTATTGGTCAATTAGGAAACCCAGAACATAGATTTCAACAGATTGGAAAAGCAGGCGCTAATAGATGGAGAGGTAAGAGACCTACAGTTAGAGGTTCAGCTATGAATCCAGTTGATCATCCTCATGGTGGTGGTGAAGGTAAAGCTCCGATTGGGTTGAAACATCCTAAAACACCTTGGGGTAAACCAGCTTTAGGTGTGAAGACGCGTAAAAAGAATTGGACAGATAAACTTATTGTGCAAAGACGCAATAAAAAGAAAAAATAATTAATATTTATGTCAAGAAGTTTAAAAAAAGGTCCGTATGTGGACGAAAAATTATTAAAGAAGGTCTCTGCATTGATGAAAGGAGATAAAAAGATTATCAAGACATGGGCAAGAGCAGCTATCATTACTCCTGGAATGGTTGGTTTTAACTTTGGTGTCCATAACGGCAAGGAGCATATCCCTATATTAGTAACAGAAGATATGGTAGGGCATAAATTAGGAGAGTTTTCTCCTACTACTAAATTTGGGCGTCATGGTGGTAAGATGCAAAAAGATCAAGACACACAGGATAAGCAAACACAAATACCAGGATCAGATAAATAAATAAT
>JABMPZ010000013.1 GCA_013203565.1 Parcubacteria group bacterium
AAAGTATAAATATATATTATTCGATTATAAGCCGATCGTCATATTTAGCTGCAAGATATTATTTATAAAAAGATACAAAAAAATATGTCGTGAGTATGTCGTGGGCAGACCACGACATAAGACCACGACATACACGACATACGGGATAGGTTACTTCTCCCTTTGTTTTCGTTTCTTAGTGTTTGTTTGTGGTTGATGAAAGGTTACTTTGTTGTTTTTTACATCCACTAAGACACTTCCTTGTTTTTTAAGTTCTCCTGAAATAATCTGAAGGGAGAGTGGGTCTAAGATTAATTTCTGGATTACTCTTTTTAAGGGTCTGGCTCCTAAATTAGGGTCAAAGCCCTTTTCAGACAAATGGTCTCTGAGGGCTTTGGAGATATTGATTTTAATTCCTTTTGATTTGTGTAATCGCTTTTCTACTTTGTCTAACTCTAAATCAACAATCTCGCGTATCTCTGGTTTGCCTAAGTAGTTAAATACAATTGTTTCATCAATTCTATTCAAAAACTCTGGTTTGAATTCGTCTTTTAATGCTTCTTTTATCTTCTCTGTTGTTGCCTGCTTTTTGTTTTCTTTCTTGTTGTTTCCGTTTTCAAAACCAAGGGGCTGGAGTTCTGAAATAAAGTCAGAGCCCACATTTGATGTCATTATAATAATGGTATTTTTGAAAGAGACGGCTCTTCCTTTGGCGTCTGTTAACCGTCCATCTTCAAAAATCTGTAAGAGTATGTTAAATACCTCAGAATGAGCTTTTTCAATTTCATCAAGTAGAATAACGCTATATGGCCTTCTCCTTACTTTCTCTGTTAATTGACCTCCTTCTTCATAGCCAACATACCCAGGAGGTGAGCCAATTATCTTACTGGTTGAATACTTTTCCATATATTCAGACATATCCACTCGAATAAGCGCCTTATCTGTATTAAATAGAAAGTCAGCCAAAGCCCGAGCTGTTTCTGTTTTACCAACACCTGTAGCACCTAAAAACATAAACACACCCATTGGTTGATTTTCATCAGCAATACCAGCTCTGCCACGCCTTATTGCATTACTTACTGCTGTAATTGCCTCGGTTTGACCAATAACTCTTTGATTTAGAATATCATCCATTTTCTCAAGCTTTTTGGCTTCTGCTTCAATTAAACGAGTTACAGGAATACCTGTCCACATTGAAACAACATGAGCTATATCTTCTTCGCCTACTTCTTCTTTCAAAACAGGGTTTGTTTTCTGAAGTGCCTGAAGTTTTTTATCTATTTCTGATAATTGTTTTTTCATCTCTGGGATTTGGCCATACTTTAACTCAGCTGCTCTTTCAAGTTGACCTTCTCTTTCTGCTACTTCAACTTGAAAAGACAACGCATCTATTTTCTTTTTCAAGTCCTTAATTTCAAATATGATTGATTTTTCAGAACTCCATTTAGCATTAAGAGATTTTTCTTTGTCTTGTAAATCAGCCAAAGTACGAGCTACAACTGCTAAACGCCTCTCTGTTCCTTTTTCTTTTTCTAAAACCTTTTGTTCTATTTTTAATTTAGTAATTTCATTTCTTAAATTCTCGAGTTCTGGTGGCTCTGACTCTATTTTAAGACGCAAAGCACTGGCTGCCTCGTCCATTAAGTCAACTGCTTTGTCTGGTAAAAATCTGTCAGTAATATATCTATCAGAAAGCTCTGCAGCTGCTTTTATAGCTGAATCAAGAATCTTAACCCCATGATGAAGCTCATACTTCTCTTTAATCCCCCGTAAAATACTGACTGTATCCTCAACATTGGGCTCTGATGTAAAGATTGGTTGAAATCTCCTTTCTAGGGCAGGGTCTTTTTCAATATACTTTTGATACTCTTTGAGTGTAGTGGCTCCAATTGCTCTTAACTCCCCTCTTGCCAAGGCTGGTTTTAATAGATTAGAGGCATCAATTGAGCCCTCGGCAGCTCCTGCTCCAATTAGTGTATGTAGTTCATCAATGAATAAGATATAGTGGTCGTCAGCTCTTTTTATCTCTCTCATAAATGCCTTGAGCCGTGCCTCAAACTCACCTCTGTATTTAGTTCCTGCAATTAAAGAACCTAAATCCAAAGCAATTATCTCTTTGTTTTTTAATGACTCTGGTACATCTAAACTGATTATCTTTTTAGCTAAACCCTCAACAATAGCTGTTTTACCAACACCTGCTTCACCAATTAAAACAGGGTTGTTCTTTGTTCTACGACTCAAAACCTGCATAACTCTTTTTATCTCACTCTCTCTGCCAATTACTGGGTCAAGTTTACCTTCTTTGGCTAAGTTAGTAAGGTTTCTACCGTATTTTTTAATAACCTCAAACTTTGATTCTGGATTGGGGTCGTCAATCTTCTCCCCTCCCCTGATGTCTGATAATTTCTTAATAATTAATTCTTTAGTAAGAGGTATGCTGGCTTTTGGATTAGTAAATCTAGTGTCTTTCAAAACACCTTGAGCCATTGTTGAAGCAGTTAACAAGGCTAAAAACATATGCTCTATTGAGATAAAGTCATCTCCCATTTCCATTGCTTGCTGTCTTGCTCCATCTAATACCATACCTAAATCCTGTGTAAGATAAACCTGACCCATAGCTTGAGGGCCTGTGGTGCCAAGAGGTATTTGCTTGATAGCTTTTTCTGTTTTTCTTTTTAAATCATCAATATCAACTTGTAGATTATTAAGCAAAGTTAAAACAATACTGTCTTCTTGAGTTAACAGGGATAATAGAAGATGAAGCGCATCAACCTGTTGCTGTTTTCTTTCGCGAGCCAACCGTTGAGAACGCATCATTGCTTCCTGTGCTTTGTATGTGAAATCTCCTCCTTGAACAAATGACATAGATTTAATTTTTACTCAAGAGCATAGGCTCTCGTAAGCTCGATTACTCACTAACGATTTCCTATAACCCACTCACGCCCTCGCTTCGCTCGGGCTCAAAATTCAATTAAAACCGATATTTTATAATACAATAAAATAAGGCTGGAAGCAAGTGCGCCCCCGACCCCTATATCTAATGCTCTTCTCGTTCTGGCTCTTCTTTGACGTCATTATCTCCTTTTAGTCGTCAATTTACTTCCCTTACACGCTGAATAGTATAAATGATATAAGCTACAATAAGTAGGGACAGTAACAAAAACAGGGTATTCAGTAACCAACCAGACAACAATTCACTCATTTTATCCTCCTTTATTGGTTATGCTTCTTTTATGTATTCTACTCGTTTGGATAGCATAAATTATTGGTAATGATTATTTACATCAATAATTTCAATAATGTTTTTGTCTCGAAAAAGAAAAATGGCTCGATATTTTTTATCAAGCCGGAAACTCCAAATTTTCATACTCTTAGGCTCAAGTAACTCAGTTTCCAAGCTTGGATGAAAAAGATTATTATTAAGAAGTTGTTTTTGTTTTTCAAATTTCTTTTTCAATCCCCTCTTCTCTAAGTACTTTCTTATATCATTGTGAAGAGGTAAAATTTTCATTTCTGTTCTGTTTTAAAATAACTAGATCTATTTAATCCTTTTTCTAAACTACGGAGAAAAGGAGTATTATAAAGTTTTGTTGCGCGAAAACTTTCTACAACTTCTTTTACATCACTTGTAGGTGGTGAAGAAAAAATACTACCTTTTTTTTGAATTATACGGGCTAAATAGTCATACCTTAGAGCCCTTTCCACCAAATTTTGATATTCTTTTTTTGAAACAGTTATTGTATCCATATATTATATAATAACAAATTACAAATATAAAATCAATGATTTTTTCTTGATTTTTTCATGCTTACTCCTCACTAGTAATTTCCCCCAAAACAGCTGTTTTTATTATTTCTTCTCTATCTCTTAAAATCAACAACACAATACTATCACTTGGTCTGTACTTTTGCAATATATCACCAAGGGAATTATCAGAATCAACCTTAATATTATTAACCTCCAAGATTATATCCCCTGACTTAAGACCTGCCTTGTCAGCTCCTGAACCCGGAGCAACCCCTGGCTCTGCTAATGTGCCTCCTGCAATTAAACTGCCATAACTAACAGGTAAATCCTCTGCTTCTTTTAATTCTGGAGTTATTTCCATATGACGCACACCCAAGAATGCATAAACAATTTTGCCATAAAGCCGTACATCTTCTATTCCTTTCTTTGCCCTACCTGATGGGATAGCAAAGCCAATACTCTGGGCTCCTTCTGCCATAGCAACATTAACTCCAATAACCTCACCTCTTAGATTAAGTAATGGCCCTCCAGAGTTTCCTTTATTTATTGCTGTATCAGTTTGCAAAATATCTGTTAGGGTTTCACTTATACCTCCCCCTGATGCTGTGATGGTTCTCCCCTCTCCTGATATTACACCAACAGAAACAGTATTACGAAACTCTCCTAAGGCATATCCAATAGCTACCACTGTTTGACCTATTTGTATAGCTGATGAGTCACCTAACTCTACTGTTGGAAATTGTTTTTGAATAATCCCACCACTTGAATCAAGAGTGTTTTCTCTTTCTATTTTTAATATAGCTAAATCTTGAAAAGGGTCTCGGGCTAAGACAGTAGCTGGATAATCATTTCCTTCGTTGGTTATAACAGTAAAGAAGGCGTCTTTGTCTGAAACAACATGCTTGTTTGTAATCACTAACCCATCAGACGATACAATAAAGCCCGTGCCACCCCCGACTCTCTGCTTTTCTGTGCCATTCTGCCTTTGTCTTGGTACCCTCACGCCAAAACCAAATACATCTATATAGTCCTCATAATAAACCTCATAAACAGGCACTTCTTTAATTATAATAATACTGACAACTGCTGGTGATGCCTGTTTTACAACATTAATTACTGCTTGTTCTTGTGAAACAACGGGAGAATATTTCTCTGTTTTATCAGGAATTGTTTCTACTGTAACTTCTGGCTCATTTAATAAATATGCTAAATCAAAATTAGACAAAGATGGAAAGTATACCTCAAGAGTATCAACTACATTAATCACATGTCCCTTTATTTCATCCCCATAAAAATGCCCGCCATACATACCAAGCACATAGATAACAAGAACAAAACCAACAAGAAACGACCTATTTAAATCAATTCTTTTACTTCTTTGTGTTCTTGTTTCTTTTTCATTATTAAAAAAGCTGGAGACATCTCTTTTCAGAAACTCACCAACATCTTTCAAAAACGAGCCAACATCAGCGCTTGCTATTTTATACAGTTTTGATTGTTTATTAATACCCAACATAAATATAGTTTTTTATTT